>JAGQRA010000930.1 GCA_020425885.1 Planctomycetota bacterium
CGGCACGACGCCGGCCTCGGCCATCACGGCGACCCGCACCTGCGCCAGCAATCCCTCGCCGGACAGCAGCGCCGCGACGACGACGCCGACCGACGCCGGCAGGGTGCCCCGCAGTCGGTCGCGGCCGCGATGCAGCCGGACCCGGACCGTGTTGACCGGCAATTCGAGCGCGCGCGCGATCTCGATCGGGCGCAGGCCGTGCATGAGTCGCAACCGCATCACCTGCCGATACTCGACCGACATCGCGTCGATCGCGGCCGCGACCGCTGTCACGACCTCGTCCGATCCCGCGAGCGACGCCGGATCGCCCATCCGCTCGCCGCGATCCTGCGCGCTCTCGAGACCGACCTCGCGCGAACGCCGCCGTTGGCGCCACAGCATGCGGGCCTCGTTGTGCAGGATGGCCGCCAGCCACGGCCACAGCGGTCGGCCGCGTTCCCAGGTCGCGCCGCGACGCATCGCCGCCAGGAAGGTCGCCTGCACCAGATCCTCGGCGCTCGCATCGGCGCCGACGAGGTGGGTCGACAGCAACAGCAACCGGCCCGCGGTAGCATCGAACACGCGCCCGAGCGCATCCGGATCGCGCCGATCGACGAAGGCAAGGAAGTCGTCCTCGAGGCTGCTCACGGCCCGGTTATGCCCGATCTCGCGGCAGCGTTACCGCATTTGTCAGCGCGGCGATGTACCGCGAAGGCACCACCCGCCGGAAAGGGTTGCGCTGCCCGGTCGATGCGGCTCCAACAGCGACGTCCTCCACCCGCAGCATGCCCATGTCCTTCCGCATCCAGCTCTCGCTTCTCGCCGTCGCCTTGTCCGCCGCGCCGGTGCTCGCCCAGGGTCCGACCGCGCGCGTCATCCCCTACCCGATCGATCTGCCGCCTGCCTTCCAGGCCGCGATCGCCAAGGGTACGCGCACGCCGAACGGCCAGCCCGGAGCGAAGTACTGGACCAACCGCACCGCCTACGACATCGCCATCGAACTCGACGTCGAGCACAAGCGCGTCACCGGCACCGCCAAGCTGACCTACGAGAACCGTTCGCCCGACGAGCTGCGGCAGCTGGTGATCCACCTGCGGCAGAACCTCATGAGCCCGGGCGCCGAGCGCACGCGCCGGGTCGTACCGACCGGCGGCTTCGAGCTCGGCGAGGTCACGGTGAACGGCGAGAAGGCCCGCCCGCTGGTCCGGGGCACCCGACTGACCCTGCGGCTCGACGACGAGCTCAAGACCGGCGACAAGGCCGAGGTCGCGATCGAATACGCCTTCGACGTGCCCGCGGCCGGGACCGCGCCGCGCAACGGCTACGAGGGCGAGAACGTCTTCTACCTCGCCTACTGGTACCCGCAGTTCGCGGTCTACGACGACGTCGATGGCTGGGTCGCCGACCCCTACCGCGGCAACGGTGAGTTCTACATGGACTACGCCGACTACGACCTCGCCATCACCGCGCCGCAGGGCTACATCGTGCGCGCCACCGGCGAGCTGCAGAACCCCGAGGACGTGCTGACGCGCAAGGCGCAGAAGGCGCTGAAGCAGGCCAGGGAGACGCGGGACATCGTCCACATCGTCGACCAGGACGACCTCGAGCGCGGCAACGCCACGGCGAAGTCGTCGAAGAAGAAGCTGTGCTGGAAGTTCCGCGCCGAGAACGTGCGCGACACCGCGGTCAGCGTCGGCCGCACCTACCTCTGGGACGCGACCCACGCCGACATCAGGGACCAGGGCGGCCCCGGCAAGGACGGCGTCGTCATGATCCACGCGGTCTACGAGCAGGACGCCGGCGACTGGGTCCGCGGTGCCGAGTACGCCCGCCACACGATCGAGTACATGTCGGAGAACGTATACCCGTATCCGTGGCCGCACATGACGGCCTGCGAGGGCATCATCAGCGGCGGCATGGAGTTCCCGATGATGACCATCATCGGCGGGCGGCGGCCGGCGGGCACGATCGCCCATGAGCTGATCCACATGTGGTTCCCGATGATCGTCGGCAGCAACGAGAAGCGCTACGCCTGGCAGGACGAGGGCTTCAC
>JAGQRA010000931.1 GCA_020425885.1 Planctomycetota bacterium
CGGACGGCACCGCCAGACTACCGACACTCGTGCCTCACGCCACGATCGCGAGGGTGGCCGCGGGATCGCCGGCGACACTCGACGAGGCACCGTGCAGCAGTCCGATCCGTTCGACGAGCACGCAGCTACATGTCGCACTCGCACGGCTGTTGACCGGAGCGACGTTCGACGAAGTCGCCGCGCATCTCGGTCTGTCCAACCGCACCGTCAGGCGCATCTGGAAACGTGCGATCGAACGCCGCGCGAACGATGCCGAGTTCGCATCCCGACTCGGCCAGCTCGGTAACGAAGCGCTGACGACGTTCTGGACCGACGACTGAGCCGCCTCCGCACCTGTCCGCCTCGGTGCCAGGCACCGAGGCGGACAGGTACCGAGGCGGACATCCTCTGGTCACTCTTCGCTCTGCCGCTCGCGAGCGCGCCCGGAGGATTGCGCGGAGGACGGCGGGCCATCGAAGGCGCCCGTCCAATCGCCCCGCAACGCGCGTTCGGCATCGTGCCACGTCGCGTCGTCGAGATGCACCCGGAGTCGCTCGAGCAACTCGGCCTGCGGCACCCAGACTCCGGACACAGAGATCGCCGACCGACCGTTGCGGACCACGCAGGCGCCTCGGAACCAGTGCACCCGGTACGTCGCCCCCGCCCAAGGCACCTCGATCCGCCGCCCGAACGGGCCCACGCGGACCAGCCGGTCCGGCAAGAAGGCGAGGGCGCCGGAGATGCGCCACCAGCAGAACGATGCCACCAGGGCGGCCGCCCCGAACACTCCCACCCCACTCCATGCCGCGACCCAGGCCGAGAGGATCGCGGCAGGAACGAAGCCCACCACTCCCAGGATGAACGGAGCGACGAGTCGAGCCGAGGGGTAGCAGACCAGGAGCGCGTCGTCCGGCGACCGGCGCCCGACGCGCTGCCTGGCGATCCACACCGCGAGGCCCAGGATGACCATCCAGATGGCACCGGTCACGACGATGCGGAGCAGGATGTCCATGAGCACGGTCATCCACCCCGCCCACGTCGGGTGACGACGTAGCGCAGGAACCCCAGCAGCCCGTCGAACCGGTAACCCGGATCGACGTAGTGCTCGATCACGTAGAACGCGAAGTAGTACACCCGGCAGAACGACCAGACGGCCACCGCCAGCAGCGTGATCTCCCAGAGTCCCTGCAGCCGCCAGGCGAGCACGCCTACGGAGACCCCGCCGAGCAGCAGGAACAGCGCCGCCTTCAGCCACATCCAGCGCGGGTCCTGCAGGTCGCGACCGAGCAGGGACTTCGACTGGAGCTTCGCGTCGGCGTGTTCCATGGGCACCGAGCCTACCGGGTCACCTGAGTTCCCTTTCCGGATCCGCTCCTCCAGCCTCAGCGCTGGGCGCCCCGGTTCTTGGAAGTAGTCGATCAGTCCGCTTACGGCGTCGTCAGGTCCAGGACGAAGAGGGACGTCATCGCGAGGCCGAACCCGAGCAGGATCCAGCGCCTGCTCCGCACCGACTCGACGTGAACGGAGTCTACCAACCAGCGGATGTCGAACACGGCGCCCGCGACCATGAGCACGGACAGGACACCCCAGGCCCAGGCCACGCCATCGACGCCGAGATA
>JAGQRA010000932.1 GCA_020425885.1 Planctomycetota bacterium
GCGGTCGCCAGCAACGCCGTCGCGAACGCCTGCGCCGCCTCGCCGTGGCGGTCGAGTTCGGCGAGAACCCTGCCGCGCAGGCGGTGGACCTCGGCGTCATCGCAGCCGAGCAGGATAGCCGCGTCGAGCTGCGCCAGCGCTGCCGAGGGTTCGTCGAGCTGCCAGTAGATCGCCGCCGCGCTGGCCCGTGCCGCACCCCAGTCCGGTGCCCGACGCATCACCAGCAGATGGTCCTCGAGTGCCAGCGTGAGTTCACCGAGGGCGGCGTAGAGTCGGCCACGCTGCAGGCGCAGCACGTTGTCGTGCGGCGCAGCGGCGAGCTGCCGCGTCAGGATCTCGAGGTGCCGTTCGGGGTCGTGCGGCGTGACCGCGCCGGTGGCCGTGACCAGGGCGGCGAGCAGGCAGAGGAGGTAATGCAATGGTGGTGAGGCTGGGGTGCGGCGAAAGTGTAGCGCGTCGGTACGGTGGGTCGCGCCGGGTGGATTGCCGTGCCCGACGGCGCGCGACGAGATGCCGACGGCAGCGGTGGTTGCTGCCGGCGTCACCGTCGCGCCGACCGACGATGTTCTCTACGCGGACCGGCGCCGAAGTGGCCGGCTGGATTGGCCGGGCCTGATTACCGCACGACGAATGGTGTCTTGGCCTCGTCGAGCACTGCGTTCGTCGCCGGGTCACGGAAGCGGAAGACGACGTTGAGCAGCTTGCCGGTCGCGGTGGCCGGCACGATCGGCAACGGCACCCAGGCGCCGTAGAGCTGCAGCGGCACCGGCATCACACTGAGCGGGAGCGTCGGGAAGATCGGCAACTCCTGGCCCGAGGGCAATGCCACGACGAGTTGCAGATTGGCGGGCACCGGTGACGGGTTCAGGCCCTGGAGGAACGGGTTGAGCGGCATCAGCCCGCCCTGGCCCAGCGTCGGCGTGCCGAAGCTGGTCAGCGTCGTCACCAGCGCCTTGCCGGGCAGCGTCCGGTTCCAGCTGGTCGCCGCGGTGATGCTGACGCCGGAGACGCTCACGGGTTTGCCGTGGCTGCCTTCGGCGCTGTCGACGTCGATGCGCCAGGTGCCCGCCGGCACGTAGGTCGAATACATGCCGTTCTGGTCGGTGTGATCGCCGACGGTGACGATCTCGTTGCCGGCGGCGTCGAAGAAGTCGAGGTTGGCGTTCACCTCGGGTCCCTGCGGGCCGGTGATCGTGCCGCTGATCGGCACACCCGTCACGAGCGTGACGGTGCCGATGTTGGTGGCGGCGTTCACCGGGGTCGGGGCGCTGAGATGGCCGACCAGGCCGAGGACCTTGCGCGGCTCGACACGCACGGTGTAGGTCGCGCCCGCGGGCACGGCCACGGCGAAGGCGCCGGCGGCGTTGGTGTGATCGTTGGGCGTGTACAGCTTGCTGCCGTCCGCGGCGAGGACGTCGATGTCGGATCCGGTGACCGGTCCGCCGGGGCTCATGACCGTGCCGGACAGCATGACGCCGTTCACCAGCCGCACCTGGCCCATCGCCGTCGCGCCGAGCACGAAGGCACCGAAGATCTGCTTGCCGGTGTGGGTGTTGCCGAGCGGCGGATCGAACTCGAGATCCATGATGCCGAACGGCAGCAGCACCGAGAACGCACCGAAGGTGTTGCTGAGCGGGTTCTCGATGAGGATCCGTTCGCCGGTCAACGCGTTGATGGCCGCGATCCGGGTGTTGCCGATCGGCACCGAGGTGACGCTGTCGACCACCGTGCCGGTCACCGGCAGCCCGTCGGACAGGACGATGATGCCCATGTTGACCGGACCGGCGACGGTGACGTCTTCGAACTCGCGGCCGACGAAGAGGGACGCGACCGGCGGCCTCACGCGCACCCGGTAGACGCCCGCCGGGATCGCCATCGAGAACGCGCCGGCGATGTCGGTGTTGTCGTACGGCGTGAACAGCTTGACGCCGTTGCTGTCGTAGACGTTGAGGTTGCAGCTCATCAACGGCAGCCCGGTCGCGGTCCGGACGATGCCGCTGACGAAGTGGCCCGGTTGCAGCGTCACATCGCCGATGTTGGTGGCGCCGACCACGGTCGTGGTCCGGACGAGTGCGGACCACGGTGCCGTCCGATCGGGCAGGTACTCGACGTCGTAGCTGCGGTTGGACATGCCGAGGATGTTGAACATGCCCAGGGCGTCGGAGATCGCGGTCGGCGAGCCGTTGCCCGGGTCGATCGTGATGCCGGGGATCGGGACACCGTTCGGGTCGACGATGCGGCCGGCCAGTGACTGCGCTGCCATTGGCAACGCCAGCAGGACGGTCGCAGCGGAGAGACGAAGGCGGGTGAGGATTGTGGTCGTGGTCTTCATGATGTGGGCATGGGGGGGGTCAGCGGAGTCGGGTGGGGAGCAAGAGCGGCGCGGCGAGCGGACTACCGTCGTCGGCCGCGAGGCCGGAATGGAGCAGGATGGTGAGCGCGCCGGGCCAGCCGCTGCCGGTCGGCAGCAGGCTCAACTGGTTTCTGTTGGCGTGGATGCTGGCGACGACGGGGGCGCCGTCATGCAGCACGACGACACGGTCGAGCACCGACGCGGCGGCGACCTCGCGATCGAACGTCAGCACGATCGGCTCGGTGGCGCCGACGCCGGTGGCCAGCGCCGGAGAGGCAGCGAAGAGGTGCATCGTCGTACCCGCGAAGGCTTCGATGTGTCCCGGGGCACCGCCGTTGGCCGCACCGTGCGGTCCGCAGTCGAGCGCGGCGGCACCGGCGGCGGCGACGCCGGCGGCCGCCGCCGGTGAGTTCGCGACGAGCCGCAGATCGTCTTCGACGTCGTCGGTCGCGTAGGCCCAGATCGCCCCTGGCAGGTGGAACGTCGACGGGACCCGGTCGAGCACCAGGTCGTTGCCGACGGTGGAGTTCACCATCATCGCCGTGTCGTCGTCACCGATCTCGACGCGGCTGCCGATCGCGAAGCCGGTGGCGTTGCCGGCGGTGATCGTGCCCTGGTTGTGTGCCGAGACCGTGGCCATCGCGCTCGGTGCGTTGACGAACACCGCCGCGTCGAGGTCGGCTATGACGTTGCCGCTCTCGTGGGTGTTGGCGAGCGCATTCGGCTGCCCGAGCAGCACGCTGTCGACCAGGGCCGCGGCGGCGCCGGCGCTGCTGATGCCGCCGAGGTCGTTGCCGGCGATGGCGCAGTGGGTCGCCAGCAGCGCCTTGTTGCCGGTGCCGACGCGGGCGCCGTAGCCGCGGTTGCCGGCGAGCCACGACGCCGACAGCACGACCTCGCCGGCGTGGCTCTCGGCGGTGATCAGGACGCCGTCGCCGCCGTTGGCCGTGCAGCGCAGGCGCTCGAGGCGATAGGTCGCCAGCGCGTCGGCGTCGATGTGGACGCCGGCGCCGCGGTTGCCGCGGGCGGTGCAGCCGCGCACGACGATGGTGGCGGCGAAACCCGGGTTCAGCTCGTGCTCCTGATCGACGAGCAGACCCTCGAGGCCGTTGAGCTCGAAGGTGCAGTTCTCGAGACGGACGTCGAACGTACCCGGCGCGGTCGCGGCAGGTGCCGCGGACAGATCGGCGTCGAGGCCCTCGAAGACGTTGCCGTAGAAGCGGCAGGCGGTGGCGTGCAGCGACACCGCGCCGCCCGACGGCGCCTGCAGATCGTCGATGTCGGCCCCCTCCTGGCCGTTGGCGTCGAAGCGGCTCTGGTCGAGACGCAGATCGATCGGCCCGGCGGACGACAGACCGTCGGTGCCGTTGGCCGTGACCGTGCAGGCCACGACGAGCAGGCGGCGGTTCGGGGTCGGGGTCGTCACCTTGGCGCGGATGCCGCGGTCGGTGCCGCCGCGCACCAAGAGCGAACGCAGCTCGACGTCGCTGTCGGTGATGTCGATGGCCTCGGTGACGGTGCCTTCGCCGTCGATCCGCAGGCCATCGAGCGAGGCGTCGCCGCCGCCGCTGATGACGTCGACGACCTGCAGGCCGGTCGAGCCGGCGAGCACGGTGGCGTGCGCTGCGACGTCGCGGCCCGCCAGCGAGAAGGTGGCGTCGAAACCGCCGGCGACGTGGACGTCGGGCCCGAGCGGGAACGGTCCGGAACGGTACTCGCCGGCGCGCACCCAGACGTTGCCGCCGTTCTGCGAGCCGGCCACGAGCATGCCGTCGAACAGGCTCGGGAACGCCGTCTGCGGCGTCTGGCCGTTGGCCACGCCCGGGTCGGCGCCGGCGTCGACGTAGATCGGTGCCGCCGGTCGCACGCGGAGACTGGCGCCGACCGGTGACCAGGTCGAGCTGCCGGCCGGCCGGATGGCGAGGCCGAAGAACACATCGACGCCGTCGCTCAGTCCGCCGACCATCACCGGCGAGGTCGTCACCGGATCGACGACCGGGGCGCCCGAGTAGACGGCGCCGCGGCTGCCGCCCTGGAACAGCGCCGCCTCGAAACCGGCACCGGGCAGGGTCACGTCGAGGCGCGCCTCACCCGAACCGGCGGCGGCGGCGATGATGCCGCTGGCGTGCGGCGACTGTGCCGCGGGCGGTGGCGGCGGCGGCGTGATCGGCGTCGGCTGGGTATCGTCGCCACCGCCGCCGCTGCTGCAGGCGGCCGCGAACAGGAGGAACGGGAGGGAGTGTCGCCGGAGCGTGATCATGGCTTGGGGTCAGAAGCTGAAACGGGCGGTGAATTCGAGGAGGTTGGCGGCGTCCTGGCTGCTGAAGGCGGCGCCGGGGTCGAAGCGCGCGAGGACGAGTTCGAGCGTGAGCTGCCGGCGCAGGCGGTAGCCGAGCACGAGGTCGATCTCGCGGCCGAGGTCGGTCGAGAGGCCGTTGCTGGACGTGCGCAGGTCGTTGCCGGGCGACGTCGTCGCCGCCACGTCCTGGCGGTAGCCGTGCAGCAGCAGCGATATCGAGGCACCGCGCCACGGGCGGATCGCGGCCACCGCGGTGGTGACGGTCAGGTTCGCCAGCTCCGGGCGGAACAGCTCGCCGTAGTAGCGCACGCTGGTCACGCCGCCGAGCTTGCCGTTGTTGTCCTGCAGGCCGGACTGGCGGTAACCCAGACGCGGGCTCGAGTCGCGCTCGCCGCTGCCGAAGGCGATGCCGGCGCCGAGGCTCGGCCGCAGCGGCGCGTCGAAGGTGTAGAGCACGCCGGCGTCGAAGGCGTGGCCGTGGATGCTGCGGTTGCCGGCGTCGCCGCGGGCCAGGCCGAGCTCGAACCAGTGGCCGAGGCCGTAGCGCGGCCGCGCGAACGAACGCACGCCGTAGAGCCGCGGCTCGAAGCCGGCCGCGGTGTCGTCGGTGCGCTGCAGCGCGTAGGCCCCGATCGTCCAGCGCGGCTGCGGTCGCCAGCGCAGGTTGGCGACGTAGAGGCCGGTGTTCTCGGTCGCGTTGGGTTCGGCCATGATCTCGCGCCCGACCGCGGCCGCGACCTCGAGCTCGACATCGGCATGGCGCACGACGGCCCGGGCGCCGTCGAGAACCTCGTCGTAGAGCCACTCGCGCTCCTCGTCGAAGTCCTGGCGGCCGAACAGCAGCTGCAGGCCGTCGGTCGCGCGCAACGAGGCGAAGGCGCGCGTGACCTCGAGCTGATCGTCGGCGGTGGTCGCGCCGCCCTCACGGTGCGTCTCGCGGCGCCCGGCGCTGACCTCGCCCAGGACGTAGCTGCCGTTGTCGTCGAGCAGCCAGAGGGCGTCGATCTTGCCCTGCAATGCCGGCTTGGTGCGGTCGCCGGCGTCGGTGGCGTCGAGGTCGTACTCGTCGTCCCACTCGATGTTGGTCGACACCTGGCCGCCGAACATGAGCGCGTCCGTGGCCCGCAGCGTGAACGGCACCGCCTTCTGGTCATCGGCGAGGAACAACGACAGCGGGTCGTCGGGGTCGCGAGCGCCGGTCAGCTCGATGTCGACGTCTTCGGCCAACGGCAACCTGAGGCCGCCGAGATCGAGCCAGCCCTGCCGCTCGTCGACACCGCGGACCTGCCCCGCGACCTCGAACCGGTCGCGCGGTTCGGTGTGTCGCAGCGTGCGCGCGCGCAGGCCGTCGGGCTTGATCCGCGCCTTGATCCGCAGCCAGTCACCGGTGTCCGCGACGAACGGCGCGACCGCGCCGCGCGCTTCGTCCTCGTACTCGGTCTTCTCGGTCAGCTCGAACTCGTGGCCGAGCGTGCGGACGCGGGTGCCGTCGGCGGATTCGACGGCGGCGGTGATCTCGACCTTGTCGGGCTGAGGGGAGCTGCCCTGCGCGATCTCGGCGATCTCCTCGACGAGCGGACTGCCGTCGACGATGCGGCCCTTGGCCTCGAAGTAGCGGCCTGGTTGCAGTCGCGACAGGTCGCCGTGATCGGGCGCGACGCAGGCGGCGAACGTCATCAGCACGATGAGGATGGGAGGTTTCACTGCGGGTTCTCGAGCAAGGTGTCGACCTCGTGGCGCAGGCGTTCGGCCAGCGCGGTCCAACGCGGGCGCAGGGCGTAGACCCCGCACAGCCGCGCGCGGACGAGGATGCGGAAGGAGCGTGCGGCGGCCGAGTCGGGGTCGAGGTTGCAGCGCGCGAGCAGCACGTCGGCGAGGCCGCCGTCGTCGCCGCGGTATTGCAGATCGCGCAGGCGGACGTGTTCGGTGAGGTTGGCGATGTCGAAACGCGGATCGCCGAGCGCCATGCCGTCGAGGTCGATCAGGGCGGCGCCGGCGTCGGCGAGGAACAGCTGCTTGTCGTGCAGGTCACCGTGGACCAGGCACGGTTCGATCGGGGCCGGCGCGGGCAGTCCGGCCAGGCGGTCGGCGATGGCGGTCAGTTCGGGGCGGACCGCGGCAGCCTTGCCGAGCATGCGAGTCGCCGCGTCGCGGGCGGCGGCGAAGTCGAGGACCGGCAGTTCGGCGTGGACCGGCGTGAACGCGAGCGCCATCGCCGCGCGGCTGACGATCGTGAGCGGCGGCATCTCGCCGGCCACGAGCAGGCGATGCAACGGCACGCCCGCCGCCGGCGCCACGATGTAGGCGCAATGCTCGTCGAGCGACAGGGTCGGCGTGCACAGTCGCAATGGTGCCGGGGCCGCGCCGATGGCCGCGAACGCCCGCATCGCCCGTCGCCAGCCCTTGTCGTCGAGCAGCTTCAGCCAGACGACGTCGCCGTTGCCGAGGCCGACCCGCAACACCGCGCGGCGGCCGGGGCGCCAGGCGACGAGACGGCTGCTTCTGACCTCGCCGATCGGCGCCAGCGCGCGCGTGAGCGCCATCGGGTCGCGGAGCAGGTCGGCGCCGGGCAGCGCGTCGTCGGCGGCGGGCAGCAGCTCACCGGTGCCGGCCGGCGTGCCGACGAAGGCGCGCGGGGGTTCGCCATCGACGCGCATCAGCACGGTCGGGCGCCGGTCCCGGTCCTCGGCGAGGATCAGCTCGGCGCGGGGCTCGTGCGGCAGCGTCGCCAACAGCGCCGCGAACGGTGAGGTCGCCGACCGGCTCACTGGGTCGCCTCCAGTGCGTGTGCGTCACCTCCGGCCGCGGCGCGAGCCTCGATCTCGGCGCGCCGCAGCAGCCGCCGCGCCGCTTCGGGCCAGTCGCGACGCAGGCCGCGGAACGGCGACATCGCGGCGCAGACCAGGGCACAGGCGTTCCACCATGCGAGTTCGGCCTGAACCGGCAACCGCCGGCGCTGCCGATACTCGACGAGGAAACGGTCGGCGACGGCCTCGCCGTTGTCGGCGTCGGCGGAGAGGCAGTGCGCCAGCATCGCCGCCAGGTCGAAGGCGGCCGGGGCGATGCAGCTGCGATCGAAGTCGCAGAGCCCGGCGGTGTCGCTGCCGGGGCGCAGCAGCACCTGGCCCGGATGCATGTCGCCGTGCGCGAGCACCGGCTCCGCGGCCGGCGGCACCGTGCGGGCAAGTCGGTCGGCGATGCGATGTGCCGCGCTGCCGAGCTCGGCGCCGAGTGCGTCGAGGTCCTCGACGGCCCTGAACACGCGATCGAGTTCGGCCAACGGCCCATGGCCAGGCAACTGCGTCGGCAGCTCGGCGTCGTGCAGCCTCGCCAGCGTGGCCGCCGCCGCGGCCGCCGCGTCGGGCTGCGACCGCGACGAGAACGGCAGCCACGCCTCGCCGTCGACGTGGCTCTCGAGCAACAGGCGTTCGTGGGCGCTGCCGAGCATCGTCGGGCAAGGCACGCCGGCCGCGGCCGCGGCGACGGTCGCGATCCGGGTCCGGCTGGCGTGCGGTTCGGAGTGGCAGCGGATCCACAGCGAGACGCGCTGCAGCTCGCGGTCGTCGCTGCCGACGAGACCGAGGTCCCAGTGCAGGACGGCGCGGCGCTCCGGCTTGTAGCGGACGATGTCGTGCCGGCTCCTGCTCTTGCTGATGCGCAGGCCAGCGGGGATCAGCTGCGGGCAATGGGTCTGCACCAGGTTGCGGATCCTGGTCGTGCGCACGAGCCGACGCAGGTCGCGCAGCTCGCGATCGATCGGGAACGCCAGCAGCAGGAGATCGACTTCGGGGAGATAGCGGACGCCGCGGAGACCGCGGTGTCGTTCTTCGGTGCGTTGCCGCAGGCGCTCGGCCTCGTTGGCGAGCCGCTCTGGCGCCGCGGTCCGCGCCGTGACGTAGGTCGACATGACGCCGTCCTCGCCGTCGAGCGTGGCCCGGAACCCGAGCAGCGAACCGTCGCGGTCCTTCCAACGCACGTAGTCGGGGCGCAGCTCGACGACCCGGGCACCGGCGGCGAGCCGACCCTGCACCAGACCGAGCATGGTGTCGAGTTCGAGGCCACGCAGGAAGCCGAGGTCGCGGGCCGACTCGGGCGGCGGGCAGATGCGGGAGTCGCTCACGCGATGCCTCCCGGCGTCATCTCGCGCAGCACCCGGCCGCCGTCCACGGTCGCGACCCTGCCGTCCTGCAGCCGGACGACGGCATCGACCGCCGCCAACACCCGCGGGTTGTGGGTGATGACGATCACGGTGCGCCCGCGCAGGTGGGCGAGCACGCGATCGCAGAGGTTGGCCTCGGCGAGGAAGTCGAGTCCGGTGGTCGGCTCGTCGAAGACGAAGACCGCAGCGTCGCGCAGCAGCGCCCGGGCGAGCGCGATGCGCTGGCGCTCGCCGCCTGACAGCTCCGCGCCGCGTTCGCCGACGCGGGTGTCGAGTCCGTGCGGCAGGCGTTCGGCGAACGCGGTGACACCGGCGAGGTCGGCGGCGGCGGCGACGTCGGCGTCGCTGGCGTCGAGGCCGCCGAACTGCACGTTCTCGCGCAGCGTGCCGTCGAACAGGATCGTCTCCTGGAAGACGTAGGCGAGGTGGCCGCGCAGCTCGACCGGGTCGAAGCGACGGATGTCGACGCCGTCGAGCAGCACGCTGCCGTCGGTGGGCTCGCGCAGTCGTGGCAGCAGCGTCGCCAGCGTGGTCTTGCCGGCGCCATTGCCGCCGACGAGGGCGATGTGGCTGCCGGGCCGCAGGTGCAGGTCGACGCCGCGCAGCACGTCGCGGCCGTCGGCGTGACGGAAGTGCACGCCGCGGAACTCGACCTCGCCGCGCACCGCCGGCATGCGTACCGGGTCCTTCGGTGCGACGAGGTCCGGCGTCGCGTCGAGCAACTCGAGTACGCGTTCACCGGCGGCGCCGGCCTTGACCATTGCGGCGCTGCGGCCGAGGCCCTTGCGGATCGGACGGTAGAAGGAGCGCGCATAGGACAGCATCACCAGCAGCTCGCCGGGATCGAGGATACCGGCCTGCACGCGCCCGACACCGAGCCACAGCACGAAGGCAGTGCCGAGCGCCAGGGCGATGTCGGAGGTCATGCCGAGGTGACCTTCGAGCCGGGTCGCCTTGAGGCCGGCGCGGGCGCTGCGGCGGTTCTGTTTGGCGAACGAACCTGCGGCGACCTGTTCGAGGCCGTAGGTCTGCACCACTGGCACCGCGGCCAGGGTCTCGTGTGCCGAGGCCGCCAGCTCGCCTTCCTTGCGCCGCTGCTTGCGGGCGGCGGCGCGCAGCCGCACCGAGAACAGCGCCAGCAGCACGGCGATCACCGGCAGCACCGCGGTCGCCGCCAACGCCAGACGCCAGTCGAGCAGCGCCATCACCGCCAGCGTGCCCGACACCAGCAGGCCCTCGCGGCCGAGCGCGAACAGGCCCTCGACGAGCAGCATGCGCAGGCTCATGGCGTCGCCGCTGAGCCGCACCAGCAGATCGCCGGCGCGATGCCGCTCGTAGAAGGTCAGCGACTGCCGCATCACCGACTCGAGCGCGGCGAGGCGCACCTTGCCGACGGCGCGCTGACCGGCGTCTGCCAGCCAGACCTCGCGGAAGAAGTTGGCGATGCCGCCGACAGCGGCGAGCACGATCGTCGCCGCGACCGCGAGCCACAGCAGCTTGCCGGTCTCGCCGTTCCAGGCATCGGGTAGCAGCGCCCAGTCGTTGCCGAGCAGCACCTGATCGATGACGACCTTGATCGGCCAGGGCTTGAGCACCTCGACGGCGACGATCACCAGGGTCAGCAGGCCGGCGAAGAACAGCTGTCGCCGGTGCGGGCGCAGGTACGGCAGCAGCCGCGTCCAGACGTGCAGCGCCGACCTGATCCGTTGCCGCAGCGGCCTAGCCACGGGCGGCCTCCACGGTGGCGACGCCATCGGCGAC
>JAGQRA010000933.1 GCA_020425885.1 Planctomycetota bacterium
AGAACCGAAGCGGCGCGCGCAGCGCGCGGCGAGGTCCTGCGCGCGGTCGCCCGCGCGGCGGGCGAGCGACGCTCAGAACCGGATGCCACCACCGATGGTCCAGCCGTCGACGACCAGATCGAGCGCGAAGCTCGAGCCGTCCGCCTCACCGTAGCCGTCCAGATCGATCATGCGATAGCCGGCGAACAGGTGCACCGTCGGCAACAAGTTGAACTCCAGCAGGGCCTCGAGATCCAGCAGCGTGAACCTGGCACCGCCCAGGTCCGGCATGTCGAGATAGCCGACCTCCGCTACTACGGTAGCCAGGCCGACGTCGCCCTCGGCCCGACAGAAGAGCATCGGCAGCGGCAGCAGTTGGTCGATCGAGCCCTCGTTGCCGAACGCCGATTCGCGCGCCGACACCCGCAGGTCGAGAGCGTCGAGGCCCAGCCCCGGCGAGACCTTCACCAGACCGAGATCGAAGTCGTGGGTGATGCTGACCTTGGCCTCTGTCAGTTCGAGCCTGCTGCGCACGGTTGTGCCGGTCGACAACGGGCCGAAGGTCTTGGCCAGAGTGCCGTCGCCGTCCTCGCTCAGCATGAATGCCGACCCGGTCAGCACCGTGTTACCCAGATCGAGCTGGCCTCGCACATGAGGCGAACCGAGTTCCGAACCGAGCCCCAAGGACGTGTCGAGGCCCTGATAGGACGACGGCTGGACGCCACCCGTTGCAGAAGCCAGCGCGACGTCGCCGGCGACACCGATGCGCGTGAAGCCGACCTCGCCGGTTGCCCCGACGAAGGAGCAGGCCGACAACAGCAGGACGAGCGAACAGGACTGGCCCGGGAGAGCTCTCATGCACAGGAATCGGCAAACGACGCCGGCTTGCTACACCATTCCGGCCGGGCTCGATCACCGCCAGCCGTCCGTCGATGGCTACTGCAGCCGCAGCTTGTACTGCTGGATCTTGCGATAGAGCGTGGCTCTGCCGATCCCGAGCAGCTGTGCCGCACGACGTACATTCCCCTTCGTGGCGCGCAGCGCTCGTGACAACAGGTACTGCTCCTCTTCCTCGAAGGGCCGGATCTGATCTTCGGTGACCTCGAGTTCCTGGTCCCGATCGCTGACGCTCGGCGACGGAACCGTGCCTGCGACCGCCTTGGGCTCGGGATTGGAGGCGGCCACGTGCTCGCGGTCGATGGGCGCGCCGGCGGCCATCACATGGGCGCGCTTCACGACGCTCTCGAGCTGCGTGACGTTGCCCGGCCACTGCATGTTCTCGAGCAGGACGATCGCCGAAGGAGTAAGGCCACCCGGCGCCCGGCCCGACTGGGCCGAGGCCAGCTGCAGGATGGTCTCTGCAATCTCACCCACGTCCTCGAGATGCTCGCGCAGAGTCGGGAGCGCCATCGGGAATGCATTGAGGCGGTAGTAGAGATCCTCGCGCACGATGCCCTTGGCGACGAGCTCTGGCAGGTGAGCCGAAGTCGTGACCAGGAGGCGTGGAACCGAAGCGGCACGCGGACCCGATCGCTCCTTGAGGTGCCGGACGAGCACCGCCTGGGCCGCGGCAGGCAACTGGTCGATGTCCTCCAGAACGAGGCTCGATGAGCAGGCATCCTCGAGCAGCCGGGTCATCGCCGCCGGCTCGAGCGTCGAACAGTCGGCGACATGCAATCGGCTGTCGGCGCGACGGCTGCCGCAGTGGATCATCCGCGCGACAAGTGACTTGCCGGTTCCAGGTGCCCCCTCGATGAGCACCGTCGCCTCGCAGCCCGCGGCGCGACTGATCGAACTCTGCAGGCGACGCATCACCGGGCACCGGCCCGCCAACACCTTGCCGGTCGAGAGTCCCTCGACCAATCGCTCGAGGGACTCACGTCGTTGACGTTCGGCTTGAAGCCGAGTCGCGATGCCGGCGACCGGACCGAGCATCGCGCGCAACGAGCCGAAGCTCACCTCGTCGTCGTCATCGCCGACCCGGAGTCCCGGTATCGCGAGGTCGGCCGGCGCCTGGCCCGAGGTCAGATCATCGTAGAGCAGCAGGTCCCAGCTCTCGCCCTCGTCACACGAGGCTTGGAACTCGGCCCAACTACAGAAACCCCGGCACTCATGGCCTGTCTGTCGAAGGAGGTCCCCAAGCTCGCGTGCTTCTCGTTGCGCGACGATCGCGACGCGCGCACGCACCGCAACCGCCTCCGGAATTCCGATCAGTCCAGTCGTCATTCGCGTTTTCCCGTCCCGTGATCGGCATTCGGAACGCGCGCGATGAAGGCATGTTGCGGCAGAATGGCCGCGGCATGCCGTAGCTCCGATGGCAGCGGCACCGCACGTCGTGCGTCGGGCGCCGTGTGCGGCACGTCCGGAGTGCCGGACCACCGCATGACTGCAGCTCAGCCGTCTGCCAGGCGCCGAGCCAGCTCGTCGAAATCGATGCTGGCGATGTCGTCCTTGGCGATCGGCGACATACCGCGGAACTTGCGGTATTCCTCAATGCTGCTGAGCTCGACGTAGTCACGGGCCGTCATGCCGGAGTTCGATTCGCTGGTCCTGGCCTTCTTGTCGCCGGTGCCGGCACCGCTTCCGGACCGCTCGAGGGTTTCCTTGGCCCGATTGCAGATCGCCAGGGTGTTCTCGAGGTTCGACCTGATCTTGACGAGGCGCTCCTCGTTGGCGCCCGGAGTGTCCATGCTCTTGGCGATCTTGCCGATGGCGACTTCGAGAACGGCAACGAGGCAATTCAGCTTGGTCAGCAGCCTGGCACGATACTCGGCCGAGCTGAGTGCCTGAGGGAAGTCGGGATTGTCGTTCTTGTTGGTGTCCATGCGGGTGTGATCCGGGGTCACCGACCGGAAGCACGGCACGTACCAAGCGCGTGGGCGTGAACGGCATCTCCATGCCATCGCCGATCCACGTTATCGAATCCTCGGCGCCGGCAGTGCGAGTCGTCCCGACAGTCCATCGAGAACGACGAAACCGTCCGAAGTGAGCGACTGGGTCCGACAATCACGACAGTGCGCCCTATCACTGCCGGGGCCGAACCGGCTGGGATCGAAGGGCGAGGGAACTGCGTCGCAGGATCAGCGGTCGAGCACCGCGTCGGTGCAGATCGCCTTGGCAAACGCGTCGAGCCGAAGCAGCGATCCGTTGCCGGCAACCTGGAAGAACACGCTGTCGTCCCAGAACATCAGCATGGTCATCGTCGGATCACGGAAGCGCGAGATGACATCCGAGAGGCTGCCCTTCTGACGCAAGGGCAAAGAACCGAATGCATCCGCCACGCCGGGAATCTCGCTCACGAAGAACTGATCGATGCCATCCGTGTATTCGACGACGAGCTTCTGACGGTTGTTCAGGGGGTCGACCTCGACCTTCACGGCGCTGAGGCTGTATTCGCCCATCGTCGCCTTGGGCTCGACGAGACCTGTCGGATTCCCCATGCGAGCGGCGGCCGAGGCGAAATCAGGGAAGTGCGAGATGAGTGTCGAGGATGCGGCGGCGGTCACGACCTGAGGCCCGGTCACGAAAGACACGGCCTCGACCTCCGACAGCAGTCGTAGATGGGCGTCGTATTCCGCCGCATAGAGCGGGATCAACGTCGCGGCATCCACTTCGAGCAACCAGATGGCCTTGTCCAGCCTCGACGGGAAGACAACGACGCGCCTGGTGAGGCGTCCGGCCCGCATGTTCGAACCGAAGTCGTGCAAGGTGTAGTTCAGCTGAACCTTGACCAGGTCGCGAATCCTGAACTGACCGTACTCGACGAACGTGGTGCCGCGCTGGTTGTAGTTCTGCGCCCACAGCGTCCACAAAGCCGAACCAGGAGGCTCGCCTTCGACGCCACGAAACCTCAGCTCGAAATCCGGGCTATCCGTTCCATTGCTGGCAACCAGAAGCTCCTCACGGACCGTCACGAGCCCAGGGGCTTTGAAGAAGCGGCGCAATTGGACAATTGCGTAGTCCTGGACCTTCACGGCCTGAGACAACCCGGCGAATGTCACCGGCGGCGGGCTCGCGGCGGCCTGCGCTGCGGTGGTCACGCTGGCGTGTGCCATTGCGGCTGCCGCCAGCAGAGCCACCGTGCAGGCCAATCTGGCCAGACTATGAGGCGCGCATCCGTCCGATTGCGTATTCGACTGGGGCATGGTCCAACGCGAGGATCAAGGTAACAGTATGAAGCGGGCGCAGGAAGACCCGGACCGAGACGATGTCATTTCGGGCCTCCGGTACGCAACACAGAAATCGGGGAGGATAGCCAGGGGTCCATATCCGGTGGCTGATCGATGTCAGCGATCCTGACTTCGGGCAGACTCACCGGCGACCCGGTCTCACGAAGCAACAGCAGGGACGCCATCAGAACGGCAGCGACACCGGTACTACCAATCACCCGGCGACGCAGCGCCCGCCTTGCCGTGCGCCCGGCAATATCGTCGAGCACGGCGATTCGTACCGCCCCCCAATCGCGCGGACTCGGCACCGTATCCACCGGCGAAACCAACCGTTCCGACAGATCCGAAGTCAGGAGCGACTGCGGCCAGGCGGCCGCGCTGTCAGCCAATGGAACAACCGGCATCGCCTCCTCGAGCAACCGCCCGAGCGGGCTTTCCTCACATTGTTCCACAACACGCTCACGGACACGTGCCAGCATCGCATCGGCATTGGGCAGCCCGTCGATCGCCATGGGCGCAGGCTTGACCGGATGCCTCAGGAGCCCCTGAAGGACCGATCGGCGACGCAGCCACTCGCGACAGAAACCGCAACCATCGACGTGCTCCCGCAGCGGCGCGGCATCAGGGGACTCGCCACGCAGCATGGCGCGGCACTCCCGTGTGAGTCGATCGTCAGGTGAAGGGCTCATCCTGCTCCACCACTCGAATGAGGGGCCGCGTCACTCGGGTTTCCACTCAGGTCCAGATGGGGGAACCGCGTGCGGACGAGGTTCTCCAGTGCGAGGTGGGCACGCGCCAAGCGTGATTTGACAGTTCCGAGGGACAACCCGAGCGTCGCGGCGAGTTCTTCGTAGGACATGTCTTCGAGGTAACGCAGCGCCAGGATGGCGCGGAGCTTCGGGCTGAGCAGCGAGACCGCCTGCTGCACCTGGTCACCGAGTTCACGGGTGGCCGCGTAGTCGCGAGGACTCTGGCCGACGTCGACCGGCTCGTCACCGTTCAGCTGTTCCAGGTCGAGCAGGGGCCGCGATACGGCGCGTCGCCGCTGATCGATGCTGCGGTTCACGACAATGCGGAACAACCAAGTGCTGAACAGCGAACCGCCGCGGAAGGTCTGCAGCTTCCGGAACACCAGCGCGAAGCTGTCCTGGACGATATCGAGCGCGTCGGCGGATGAACCGGTCATGCGAAAGGCGATCGCATGGACGCGGTCTCGATACTTCAGGAACAGCTCCTCGAAGGCCGCTTCGAATCCCGCGCTGTCGGGCTGCCTGCATGCAGCCACGAGGTCGGCGTCGGGATCACGGAGCAGCTCCACAGTGGGTTGACGATTGGGCAACGACCAGAGTTCCGTGCAACCCCGACCTTTTTGCGGCGAGGCCACTCAGAAGTGCAGTCTATGCCCCATGCTAGGGGATCGTGTCAACCCTGCCAGAGCGCCCTGGACGAAGGCCACGATCGCTGGAGCTGCGCCGGCCTACGCAATCAACGCGTCACACCACGGCTACGGGTCAAAGGTCCCCCAACCCGCCGGGAACATCGATGACCCAACCGACCGATTCCCGACAACTCGCTCCGCACTCGAGCTCGTTGCAGCTCTCGCAATCGGCGTCCACGATCTTGAATGCTGTTCCGCTGGCACCAGCCTGCTCGAGGGTCAGCAGGCAGACCCGGTTGGAAGCCAGCATGTATGGCAGGGAACCGATCGACTGCATGACGTAGCGCCCATCGCCGAACGGAACCAATGTCGTGACCGTGCCGAGACGCTCCTCGAGACGTACCGCACTCGATAGATGCGCGCCACCGATCACGGCATCCGCGCGAATGCTGAGAGGCAAGAGCTGTCGCAGGAACTGCTCCGAAGCCAGCGGGATGGAAATCTGCAGCCAGTAGCCTTCGTTCGCCGTCGAGCGCTGTCGCATCACGACGCCCGGGAATCCGAGGACATTCAGCGGCAGCTGCAGCCCCGGCAAGGTCTCGGTCTCGAAGGACGCCGAAAACGAGGTCGTAAGACCAGGGTCACCGAAGAAGCGGAAGAAGAGGTGGAGCCAAGTCGGCTCGCTGGAACCAGGCGTCGAAGGCCCGGTGAGCACGACGCGCATTGCGTGGTCATCGGCCGTGGTCGAGCCTGGATGCCGCGGCGTGCCATGCTCTACGACCTCGACGAAATCACTGCGCTGGTCACCGTCCGTGTCCGCAGTCTGCGCGCTGGTCAGGACCGCCCACTCGACCGCGTCCGGCAGGAAATCGCCATCCGAGTCGATCACAGGGTCGGACGGGTCCGCGCGCAACGCCTTCGGCTCTGGCGACAACGCAATCATCCCTGCCAGCACCAGAAGCGCTGTCGTGAGGCAGGCGGTAGAAAGTGGACCAACGCGAATCAAGAAGACACCTGGGTACCGCGGGCTATGCCTCGGACCTCATGTGGGGTTTCGGCCTGAGCGGCATTCGCTTGACTGAATGATTGAACCCGGTCGAACCGCGGAACGCAATGGCCACGCAGACATGTGAGCCAAGAAGCGGCGTCGGATCGTGGCATCAGGCGGGAAAGGGATTGCCGGGCTTCAACGGCGATTGTCTTTCCGTGACGGGCCCGATAATACCGGCAGTTGCTGCGCCCGTAGCTCAGCTGGATAGAGCGACGGCCTCCGAAGCCGTAGGTCAGAGGTTCGAATCCTCTCGGGCGTGCCATAAGCATACGCTAGGACGCATCTAGCGATGCTGTCTGTTCCGTGACCGTGCTTCATTTCCACATCGACGCCTCGGAGCCTGCGAGCCGAACCGCTCTGGTCACCCTGGAACTGCCTCGCCAGGCCTTGATTCGGGATGCGGTCGACGAGGCCGAGCCGGAGCCAAGCTCGGTTGCCGAGCTCTTCCTCGCAACCTGGACCCCCGGCAGCTACCTCCAGCGCGAGTACTCCCGCCACCTGAGCCGGGTCACCGCGGCCGATGCCGACAGCGGTGAGGCGCTGCCGTGCTGGAAGACGACGAAGAATCGTTTCGCGGTCGAGCTGCGGTCGCACACCGCGCGCGTCCGGCTCACCTATCGCGTCTACGCCCACGAGCTCACGGTGCGGACCGCGGATTTGAGCGACAGCCATGCCTATTGGAACAACGCGTGCTTCCTGCTCTGGCCTGTCGACCGGCCCGAGCTGCCATGCACCCTGCAGGTGAACATGCCACTCGACTGGGATGCAGCCAGCAGCCTCGAGGAATGCGATCGGCATGCCGGCATGATCACCTGGCGTGCCCGCGACCTCGATCACGCGATCGACAGTCCGTGCCTGATCGGGAAGCTGGAGCAGATCGAGTTCGCGGTGAATGGCGTGCCGCACGCAGCGGTTCTCGAAGGGCTATCGGGCATCGAACCACCCGCGACCCTGGCAGCTGACCTTCGCGCCATCGTCGAGGCCGCGGCCGCGGTGTTCGGCGGCGACCTTCCGTATCCGGATTATCGTTTCCTGTGCCTGTTCACTGACGACGGTCATGGCGGACTCGAGCATCGCACCAGCTGCACCTTGTTGGCGCAACGGACCGTGTTCTCGGATCCAAAGGCCTACCGGGGGTTCCTGTCCCTCTGTGCCCACGAGTTGTTCCATGCCTGGAACGTCAAGCGGCTCCGACCCGCCGAGCTCTGGAGCTACGACTACGAACGCGAGAACCTCACGTCCTTCTTGTGGCTTGCCGAAGGCTGGACCGCCTACTACGACGATCTGCTCTGTCTACGCGCCGGTCACAGCACCGCCGCGGAATACCTGCAGCAGACCGTCACGAAGAACATCGAACGCATGCTGTCCGCAGCCGGCCGGCACAAGCTGTCCCTCGCCGAGTCGAGCTTCGATGCCTGGATTCGTCTCTATCGCCCCGACGAGAACACGCGCAACTCGTCGCAGAACTACTACGTCAACGGTGCGGTTGCGGCGATGTGCCTCGACCTCATGATCCGTAGCGAGACCGACGGGGAGAGGTCACTCGACGATGTCCTGCGCCACCTGTTCGAGCAGACATTCGGAGCAGGTCGCGGCTACGTGCTCGATGACGTGGTGGCGGCCTTGCACGAGGTGGCCGGCGAACGGCCCGTCGCGCTGATGCAGAGCATGGTTCAGGGGCCCCTGGATCCACCGCTCGAGGCGCTGCTGGGCGGATTCGGCATCCGACTCGAGCAGGACCGACAGGACAAGCCGTTCCTCGGCGTGACGTTCAAGCCTGACTCGACTCGCATCGCAACGGTCCAGGACGACACCCCGGCGGCACGCGGCGACATGCATCCCGATGACGAGATCCTCGCCCTGCGTGGTCTTCGCGTGACCAGCGACTCGTGGCAGGATGTGTTCGCCGCGGTCGCGCATCTCCAGGAACCACTCGAGGTATTGGTGTCGCGACGCGGTGTGATCCAGACGTTGAGCGTCACTCCGACGGCGAACCGGAGCAGCGTCGTGTTGCGCATCGACGAGAATTGCGACCCCGGCTGCGAGCGACTGCGCCGGGACTGGTTGCGGTCGTCGAGCTGATCCCGGTTCGCACTCCTGCCGGTCGAAAGCGTGGCCAAGTCGCCGGGTCGGCCGTATGTTGCCGTTCTCCGTCAACCTCGCCGTGGCCCTGCGGCCTCGGTCGCGCTTTCGGCTGACGCCTCGGATCACTTTCCCCGACAACAACCGGAGGGCCCGAGTGATGACCCAATCGACCCGCCTCGCCAGTTGGCCTGGTCCGAGTCATCTCCTCGCGTTCGCGAACGCGGTGGTCGCGCTCCTGTCCGGCAGTTCCGTCGAGGCACAGAAGTCGCTCAAGGCCGTCGCCGCCGACCCGTTCCGGGTCGAGTGGTGGACGCCGCG
>JAGQRA010000934.1 GCA_020425885.1 Planctomycetota bacterium
CCACGGCCGGGCGTAGTCGACCAACCCCGGTGGTTCCTCGCCGAGGTAGTCGAGCACGATGATCCGGCGCCGGCCGAACGCGATCGCGCGCTCGACCTCGATGTGACGCACCATGCCGGTTCCTTCCTCGTAGAGCAGCCAGGCGCTGAGCAGTCCGTCGTGCGAGGTCCCCGCGACGCGCAGCAGCTCGCGATCGTCGGCGCCGCGTTCGCGGCCGACGACGCGCAGCTCGAGGTCGTCGGGCAGCCGGCGCACGAGGTCGTGGACGTCGACGTAGCCTAGATCGAGCACGTGGCCGAGCTTGTCGATGAGCCGTTCGCGCTCGGCCAGCGGCACGGCGTGATGGAAGGCCCCGTTCGCCGGCTGCAGCCACAGCTCGGCGCCATCGCAACCGACCCGGATGCCGGCGAGGGCGAGGCCGCCGAAGCTGAGTCTGCCGTCGACCAGGAAGCGCATGCCAGGGCGCGTGACCAGCAGCAGCTCGTGCCGGACCTTCTCGCTGCCATCGGCGGCGACGACCTGGACCTCGACCTTGAAGCGGCGATCGACGTCGCGCTCGAGCACTTCGACCATCTGCAGCACCGCGGCCTCGGCGGTCGGCAGCCTGGCCGGCAGCGACAGCCACAGGATCGAAGCCACCAGCGCGGCGGCCGCGATCGCCACCAGCAGTCGATGGCGACGCCGACCGATAGCAGCCTCGCGCTCGGCATCGATCCGACGCAGCAGGCACTCGATCCGACCCTCGCGCGCCGCGGCGTCCGGAGTATGCAACGCGCGCAGCAGCCCGTGCACGAAACGCTGCTGCGCCAGCCATGGCTTGGCTGCGGCCGGCACCTGGGCCGGGCCCGGACCGTCGGCGACAGTCTCGTCGAGATCGCGCCAGGCGCCGTCGTCACTCGATTCGCAGCGGCCCGTCATGCCACCCCCTCGCCCGCGAGCTTGCCTTCGAGGCACCGGTGCAGGGCCGAGCGCCCGCGTTGCAGGTGCTTCTTCACCGCCTCGAAGCCGATGCCGAGGCGCTGCGCGATCTCCTTGCAGTGCAAGCCGTGCTCGTAGTGCAACCGGATCGACTCGCGTTGGGCACCCGAGAGCCGGCCCAGGCAACCGCGCAACACGTCGAGCCGTTCGTCGAAGGTGTCGCCCGGCGCCGCGTCGAGTCGCCGGCAATCACCCTCGAGAAACGTCAGCAGCTCCTCGTCGCAGTAATGGACGCGGGCCCGACCGAGCCGCCGCCGATGGTTGAGCAGCAGCTTGCCGGCGATGCCGCGCACCCACGGCCCGAACGGCAGCCGGCGGTCGTAGCGGTCGAGGATGCGCCAGGCCGTGAGGAAGGTCTCCTGCAGCAGATCCTCGACGGCGACGCCATCGCGCAACGAGGCGAGCAGGAACGCGCGCACCGAATCGATGTGCTCGCGCGCCAGGATCTCGAACAGGTCACGGGAATCCACGGCCGGCGATTGTCGGCGAATGGCCGCACGGGGACAGCCTCGCGGCGACCCGGGCTTGCAGCGCCGGGCCCGGACGCGACGATCGGCCCGATGCGAACGGCGGCTTACGTCTACACGGGCTGGCACCCGATCGACGAACGCGACCTGGCGTTCCATCCCGGCTTCACCGAATGGGAGCTCGTCCGCTCGTGCCGGCCGCGCTTCGCCGGCCATCGCCAACCGCGGGTGCCGCTGCTCGGCGAATACGACGACCGCGACCCGGTGGCGGTCGGCAAACGCATCACGCTGGCCCGGCGTCACGGCATCGACGCACTGGTGTTCGGCGTGTTCTGGTGCCGCGGCAAGCGCGTCTTCGAACAGGGTCTCGATCGCGGCTTCCTCGGCGGTGAGCACGGCAGCTCGATGCCGTTCGCCTGCATGTGGGCCAATCGCATGCCGCGCCGCGTGCTGCCGGTCCGCCGCGCCGACCTCGCCGTGATCGACCCCGCACGGCAGGTGCCGAGCGATCGCGACGACTTCGTCCGCTTCGTCGCCATGCTCGCCGAGCGCTACTTCGCGCGGCCGAACTACCTCACGGTCGAGGGGCGCAGCTACCTGTCGATCTTCGATTCGACGTTCTTCATCAACGAGCTCGGCTTCGACGGCGCCCGCGCCGCGATCGCCGCCGCCCGGACCTGGCTCTGCGACCACGGCCATCGCGACCTGCACCTGGCGGCGATCGACCCCAACCCGGCGGTGCTGCCGCGAGTCGCCGACCTGGGCTTCGACAGCGTGACGCACTACGTGCTGCTACCCGAGTGGAAGGGACCGTTCGAGCAGGACTACCGCCGCTGCAGCGAGCTGCGGGCGGCGCAATGGAACACCTTCGCCGCACGTTCCGGGCTCTGCTACATGCCGTCGGTGGCGCCCGGCTGGGACGCCTCGCCGCGCGGCGCCGACTTCGGCGCCGCGCGACCGGACAAGTACCCGTGGTCGCCGGTCGTCACCGGCGAGCATCC
>JAGQRA010000935.1 GCA_020425885.1 Planctomycetota bacterium
GACCGACGACGAGGGTCGCGCCCTGGTGCGATGGCATCGCGCCGACGCCCTGCGCGATCGCGAAGACCTGCCCGAGAACGCCGGCTTCGATGAGCTCGAGAAGCTCGCCGACGATCTCCCCGACACCTATTGGGGCGGCGTCGCCAGGGACCGCTTGCGCGCCACCCGGCTCGGGCGTGGCGACCCGGCCATCGACTTCAAGGCGCGGACCCTCGATGGCGCGGAGGTCTCGCTGAGCGGCCTGCGCGGCAAGGTCGTCGTGCTGCCGTTCTGGTCTTCGGGCGACTTCGATCTCGAGACGATGATCCGCACCCTCGCAGACCTCACCAAGACACACGGCGCCAAGCTCGCCGTGCTCGGCATCTGCCTCGACCGCGACGCCGCCGCCATCCGTGAGAACGTGACCCGACTGGGGATCACGTTCCCGGTGATCGGAACCGGCAAGGGCATCGAGACCGACGCCGCCCTGCGGTGGTTCGTCGAAGGCCCGACGCTGCACGTCATCGATCGCGAGGGCAAGGTTCGCGCGCTCGGTCTGCACGCCGGCACCGCCGACGCCCGCCGGGAGCTGGCCGAGATCATCGCGGCGGCGTTGAGGTAAGCCGCCGGCGCCGCAGCCACCACGAGCAGAAGCCCATCACCACCAGCACGCCTTCGCCGAACACGATGGCGAGGGCTGGCGCCGTTGGCAGCGGGTCGAGTCCACCGCGGGCCGTGAGGCCGCCGCCGAGCTGGGTGAAGCAGTAGACGAGCAGCACGAGATCGGCGCCGGCGCGCCCGCGGCGGCCGAAGCGGAGGCCGGTTCGGAACAGCATGGCGACCGCGCCGATCGCGGCGAGCGTCAGCAACGCCCCGGCCGCGACGACCTGTTCGGGCAGCATCGTCACCGCCAGCACCGTCGCCCGGACCTCGTCGGCCGGTGCGCGCAGCGACGCATGCAGGCACCAGAGCGCCATCACGAACGACAGCAACATGGCCACGGCCGGTGGCCAAAGCCGGCCGGTGACGGCGTGCGCCGGGAAGCGTAGGAAGCCGCGACGCAGGCCGACACGACAGCCGCGCAACCCGGCCTGGACCGCGATCAGCATGGCGAGCACCAGCGGCAGATGCAGCACACCGCCCAGCGTCGGCAACGTTCCGACCGCCAGCCCGATCGCGCTCGCCGAGCTGATGGCGAGCAGCGTCAACACGATGCCGCGGCGCAGCGCGCCGCGCGCATGGCGCCGCTGCACCACCAGCATCAGGCATTGCAGCAGCACCAGGGCCAGGCCGGCGAACACCGTCGCGGCCGACTCGGGACGCAGCACGTGCCCCTGCACCATCACCGCCGGCAGCACGGCGAAGCCGACGCAGGCCGCCAGCGCAAAAAGCCGCCCGCGCGCCAGCAGCATCGCGAGATAGAGCAGCATGCTCAGCGCCAGCACCGCCAGGACCTGGGCCAGGCGCGCGGTCGCCAGCAGGTGCATGACGGCCGCCGGCTGCTCGGGCCAATCGGCGGCGACGGTGACCATCGCCAGCTCGAACCGACCGGCCATCGCCGACGCCATGGTCCCGGCATGGGCCGCGGCGAGTCGTTCGAGTTCGCCCTCGGCCGGCGCCCGGTCGATGCCGGCGCCGGCGATCAGGGCCGGCATGGCGACGCAGGCGGCCACCGCACAGGCGAAGCCGACCTTGCGTACCAGGGCCGAGCCGAGCGCCGCGGGGCGGCCGGCGTCGCTCACGACAGGACGGCGATGCAGTCGATCTCGACGAGGCCGCCCTTCGGCAGCTGCGCGACCGCGACCGTCGCCCGCGCCGGCTTGTGGTCGCCGAGCCAGCGGCCGTAGACCTCGTTGCAGGCGGCGAAGTCATCCATCGTCGTCAGGTAGATCGTCGTGCGGACGATCTGACCGATCGAGGCACCGGCGGCCGCGAGCACCGCCTCCAGGTTCTTCACGACCTGTTGGCACTGCTCGGCCGCAGTGCTCCCGACCATCGCCATCGTGGCGGGATCGAGCGCGATCTGGCCGGAGCAGAACAGCAGATTGCCGGCGGCGATGGCCTGGCTGTAGGGGCCGATGGCGGACGGGGCGGAGGCGCTGTGGACGGGCTTGATGTTCATGCGAAGAGTGGTGACCCGGCAGGCGGATCGGGGTGATCGGAATCAGGGTGGTATGGATCAGCGACGCTCGGGTCGACGACGGCCGGTCAGACCTTGCCCGGCCGGAGGCGTTCGCGCAGGCGTTGCTCGACCAGCGGCGGCAGGAAGCCGCCGACGTCACCGCCGTTGCGCACGATCTCGCGGATCAGGGAAGAGGAAACGTAGCTGTACTGCACGCTCGGCATCACGAAAACGGTCTCGATGTCGGCGGCGAGGTGACGGTTCGTCAACGCCATCTGATACTCGAACTCGAAATCCGACACCGTGCGCACGCCGCGCAGGATCGCGCCGATGCCGCGGACGCGGCAGAAGTCGACGACGAGGCCGTGGAACGTGGTCACGAGCAAGCGATCGTCGTCGGGCAGCACCTCGCGCAACATCGCCACGCGCTCCTCGGCAGAGAACGTCGGCACCTTCTGGCTGTTGGTCGCGACCGCGACCGTCAGCCGATCGAACAGCGGCAGCGCGCGATGGATCAGATCGAGGTGACCGTGCGTCACCGGATCGAAGCTGCCGGGATAGAGCGCCGAAACCATGACTCGGAATGTAACCGCGAGCGGTTCCGGAACACGGAGCAGTTGATGGTTCCGGCTCAACCGAAGTTCCTCCTGCTCTGCGGGCTGTTCGCGCTGCCGACCGCGGTCTGCGCCGCCGGCTGCCTGCCGCTCGGCGCCGCGATCGCCGGCGCCGGCGTGCTGTTCGCGGTCCTTGCCAGGACTCCGTACCGCCTGGCCGGGCTCGCCGCCCTGCCCACCCTGCTGGCCGCACTGCCGCTGCGCGTCGATGCGCCCGCCTACCCGCGTCCCGGACCGGTGCGCGTGTGCGGCCGCCTCGTCGAGACCATCCGCAACCCCGAACGCGACTCGATGTGGTTGCGCCTCGCGGCCGGCGAGCACCGCCTCGGCCTCGGCTGCAGCGGGCCGATCGACGCCGTGCCCGGCGACCGCATCGAAGCCATCGCCAACCTGACCGCCGCCTCGATCCCCGGCTTGCCGCCAACGCTGCAGGCCACCCCCGGTTCGATCAAGGTCCATGCCGCCGCCCCATCGCTGCCGCGCCTGCTGCAGAGCGCCCGCGCCGCCTGCGAACAGGAACTCCTGCAGCTGCTGCCCGACGAGCGCGGCGCGATCCTCGCCACCCTCGTTCTCGGTCGCGGCACGCGAACGCCGACCGACATCGCCGAGGCCCATCGCGCGACCGGGCTCAGCCACCTGCTGGCGGTGAGCGGCGCCCACGCCGCCATGCTCTGCTTGCTGCTCGGACTCGGCGGCGCCGGCCGCGGCCGCCGCCTGCGCGCGAGTCGCCGCCATCTCATGGTCGCGCTGCTGTTGCTGTTCGCCTACGCCGGCATCACCGGCTGCGAACCGCCGGTGGTCCGCGCCGTGCTGATGTACTCACTCGCCGCCATTGCGGTTCAGGTCGGCCGCCGGCTCAGCCTGTTCGCCGGCCTCATGGTGCCGGCGCTGGTCACGGCCTGCACCGAGCCGCAGGCCCTGCTCGGGCCGAGCTTCCTGCTCAGCTACGC
>JAGQRA010000116.1 GCA_020425885.1 Planctomycetota bacterium
CGCTCGGCTTCGATCGAGACGGCGGGCGCTCAGACCCCGGCGCAAAGTGACCGCCGAGTCGCCATCGTCACATTGTTGCGCCGGAAGAGCGTGGCGACGACGGACCGGAAGAGCGTGACTCCCGACACGGTGACCCGGTAGGATCCCTGCAGGTTGCCCTGTGTCGAAGAGGATCCCGTCATCGTCCTGGACAGCGTCTTCTCGACTTCGAACCCGGTCGCGGGGGTGTAGTCCATCGCAACTCGAATGGCGGCTTCGCTGTGATGGCTGATCGCGAAGGTGCCGCCTACTTTTGCGTCCAGGTACAGGTTGACGGGTAGGTCGAGGCCGACTCTGCCGTAGACCGGGACCGATCCGACGAAGAAGACGAAGGGGCGCGAGAATCGCTTCATCGTGCCCCAGCAATCCCAGTGGAAGCGAGCGTTCCCTCCTTGGTGGCCGGACACGGTCACTTCCATCTCGAAGTCGCAGATGGTGTGGACATTCAGCGTTCCATGAACGCTGGTGGCGCTGCCACCACCGAAGGACGGATCGAACTGCCAGGAAGGAGTGGCTCGGATCGAGCCTTGTGTGATCTTGACGGTGACGTGGCCGTTCGCCACGGCCGAGGTCGCGACCTCACCCAGCCCCGGGAAACCGGGGGTCAGCGACTCGCCGAGGAAGCTCGTGCCCGGCCAGTCGACGGCGCCGTTGCTGTCTATGGAGAGATCCAGGACCGGGTAATCCGATACCTGAATCGTGCCATCGGGGAGGACGGTGATCTCGGTGTCGTCCTCATTGTTGGCGGCGGCCCAGTCCGGCGTTGCGCGAAAGGAGAAGCCCCCGTCCGGAAACACCTCAGGCAGGGAGGCCTGAGCAACCGAGAGGGTCGCTTCCTGCCCATTCATACGGATGCCTGTCACGCGGTAGGCGAACGTGAAGGTCCCATCACCGAGGATGATGTCGTCGACCTGGTAGGTTCGAAGCGGCGTTGCGAGGGTAACCGTGCCGGTGGCCGGGTCCTCCGAGATCCCCTCTGCTGCGTCGAGCACGTGGACATGGTTCGCCTGAACTGCAGACCCGCTCGCCACCAGGGTGCCGGGCGGATCGAGGTCGAGGAAGGACGGGTCGAACGGTGGTTCGCCGGGCGTGACGGTCCCCGGGTCGTTGCCACCACCCTTCTTGCAGCCGGCAAGGCCCACGATCAACGCGGCGGAGATCAGTGCAGCCCGGCGTGAGCAGTCGCCCAGGGCGCTGCGAGTCCTCGCCCGCGTCTCGGTCGGGGTGGAGTTGTTGGAGAGACGGAGCAACTCAGCGACCTTGTTGGTCGCCTTGGCAACGAGCATGGTGAGTGAGCGCATGAGGTCTCGAGGTCAGAGCCGATTGCTTCGCCTTGACGAACCTCTCCCGAACCGTTTCGGACCATACTGGTGCTCCGCGACGTTCGGAAGATGCAGGCGGCTGCTCTGCTCGGTTCGGCAACGTGCAGATGTCGGGCGGCCGTGTGCTGCTCGAGAGTCTCAGAACACCGCGATGGCGTTCGCAATTCGGCGGCGGGGAGTGCGTCTGCGGACGCGGCGGTGAGGGACATTCTGGGGGACACTTCGCCCGCCGATTCGCTCCCTTTCCCTCTACGATTTCCCTCTACGATCCTGACTCCCTTCCCCGCAACGACTAACTGGTGGGCAGGGCCGGAGTTGAACCGGCGACCCCAGCATTTTCAGTGCTGTGCTCTACCAACTGAGCTACCTGCCCATGCAGGTCCGGTCGAAACCGGGCGCGGACGGTAGCCCGCGTTAGCGCCGGAAGCAAGCTTCTGCATCGCCTGTCGGCTCACGCCAATAGACAGCGCCTGGCCTCGGCGATGTCGCGACCGATCTGTTCGCACAGCGCGGCGGCATCGGCGAATCGCGCCACGTCGCGCAGCTTGCGCCGGAACACGACCTCCATCCGGCGGCCGTAGAGGTCACCCTCGAAATCGAGCAGATGGACTTCGAGTCCGACCTCGCCACCGCCGCCACCGCCGCCAACACCGCCCGCCTTCACACCCGCGAACGTCGGCTTCGGTCCGAGGTTGGCCACCGCCGGATGCACCACGCCATCGAGGATCGCCTCGACGGCGTAGACCCCGGTCGGCGGCATCACCGCTGCCTGCACCGCGACGTTGGCAGTCGGGAAGCCGAGCGATCGGCCGCGGTCATCGCCGTGCACGACGTCACCGAGCGCGCCGGGAAACCGGCCGAGGAAGCGCTGCGCGAGATCGAGGTCGCCGCGGGCGATGGCGGCGCGGATCTCGGTCGACGACGCCACTTTGCCGTCGACCAGGAACGGCGTTCCGGTGTGGACCTCGAAGCCGAACTCGGCGCCGAGCTCGGTGAAGCGCTGCGGCGTGCCTTCGCGGTCCCTGCCGAGGGCCGAATCGTAGCCGAGCAGCAGGCCGCGGGCGCGCAGGCTGCGATGCAGGACGTCGGCGGCGAAGTCGCGCGCCGTCATCTCGCGGAAGCGCCGGTCGAAGTCGAGCAGCACGAGGCGCTGCACGCCGGCGCGGCGCAGCAGGCGGAGGCGATGCGGCACGCTGACGATCAACGGTGGCGACTCGCCGCGCAGGATCTGCTGCGGATGATTGGCGAAGGTCACCACGGTCGGCGTTCCGCGCAGCGCCGACGACAGCTCGCGCAGCTGTTGCAGCAGTCGCTGGTGGCCGAGATGGACGCCATCGAAGACGCCGACGGCGACGACGGAATGGCTGGCCAGCTCGTCGCCTTCACCGTCACCGTCACCGGCGCGGAGATCGAGGGCGAGCAGCTTGTCCAGTCCTTCGATCAGACGCACGTAAGACCCTGGGACTCAGGCCTTCGCCTGGTAACGCTCTTCGAGTTCGGCCAGCTGGCTCCTGACGCGCATCTTGTCGACCGGGGTCAGGCGATCCGTGAACAGCACGCCCTCGAGGTGGTCGAGTTCGTGTTGGATGATCCGGGCCAGCCAGCCTTCGGCCGCCATGGTCTGCTCGGCGCCGTCGAGATCCTGGTAGGTCAGGGTGATCTTGACGGAGCGCTCGACGTCGGCGTGGATACCCGGGAACGAGAGGCAGCCCTCCTCCTCGAACTCGTGGCCCTTCTTGCGCGTGATCTTCGGGTTGAGCAGCACGAGTTCGCCGCTGCGGTCGTCCTTGCTGCCGGACGGGTTGAGGACCAGCAGCTTCTGCTCGATTCCGACCTGGGGCGCGGCCAGGCCGACGCCGCCCTCGACATACATGGCCGCCATCATCTCGTCGGCCAGGTCGCGGAGATCCTGATCGAAGGTCGTGACGGTCTTGCCGCCACGGCGGAGGACGGGATCGGGGTAGATGCGGATTTCCATGGCCAGGAGGGGGGTGGGGCCGTTGCGGGTAGCCCCGGGGGCAGGTAGATTCTTCGCCCCTTTCTCCGGCGTCAAGCATCCCCTGGCTGACGCCCGAGCCTGACAGCCGGCATGGATCTCAGCAAACATCTCGAAAACGCGAAGGAAGCGACCAAGCGGCGCAACTTCCCGCTGGCCATCAAGATCTATGGCCAGGTGCTGCAGCTTCAGCCCGACTACGGCGAGGCTCGCGCCGGCCTGCGCACGGCCTTGTTCGAGAAGGCCAAGCTGAAGCCGCCGTCGAAGGTCACGGCGATCCTGTTCGGCGGCATCAATCTGCTGATGGCCCGCATCAGCCGCATGTTCCGCGGTCACGCCGCGGCCGCCCGCGCCTACGAGCGCTACCTCGCTCACGATCCGTTGGCCGAGGGTGCCAACCTGAGCCTCGGCGAGTCGCTGCAGCGGGCCGGCCTGTCGCGGTCGGCGCTCGCCGTCTACGCCGCCTACGCCGAGGCCGAACCGCGGTGTCTACCCGCCTGCCGGGCCGCCGGTGCGCTGTTCTACGAGCAGGGCAAGGTCAAGGAGGCGCTGGCGATGTACGAGCAGGCGCTCAAGATCGACCCGCGCGACCAAGAGTCGCTGAAGGCGCGCAAGAACCTCGCGGCCGAGGGCGCGCTGCGCAGCACCGGCATCGAAGAGGCGCAGAGTTCGCGCGATCTGATCAAGGACAAGGAGCAGCAGCGCAGCCTCGAGCGGCAGGAGCGACTGCAGCTCTCGGCCGATGAGATCGAGACCGAACTCACCGAACTCGAAGAGAAGCTGCAGGCGAGTCCGGACGACAAGAAGCTGTTGCGCCGCATCGCGCGGTTGCGCGAGATGGCCAAGGATCTCGCCGGCGCGCTCGATCTGATCGAACGGCTGCTGGGGCTCGACCCCGGCGATGCCGAGCTGCAGGAGCTCGCGGCCGACCTGCGCATCCGCTTGCAGGAGCAGATGGTCGAGAAGGCGATCAAGCGCGGCGATGAAGCCGCGACGCAGCGGGCGCGCGAGACCCTGGCCCAGATGCGTGCGACCGAGAGTCGCCGACGCCTCGACCGCAATCCTGCGGATACCGCGGCCCGCTTCGATCTCGGCCGCAGCCTGCTCGAGACCGGCGAGGTCGACGCCGCCATCGCCGAGCTGCAGCACGCCGTCAAGGACCCGCGCAAGAAGACCGATGCGCTGTTCCTGCTCGGGCGCGCGTTCCAGAAGAAGGACCTCCCCGACCTGGCCCTGGGTCAGTTCGGCAAAGCTCTCGAAAGCGCCGGCACCGGCGTCCTGGCCAAGGAAGCGCTCTACGAAATGGGCGAGATCTGTGCCAAGATCGGCAAGCGCGACGAGGCGATGCAGCACTTCACCCGTATCCTCGAACAGGACATCGGCTTCCGCGACGTCGCGGACAAGGTCGAAGGTCTCAAGGCCTCCTGAGCTTCCGCGCGTTCGAGTTCCGAATCAGTCGAATCCCTCCCACCCACAGCAAGAATGGCTCACAGCAAGCAAGCCCTGAAGCGCGTCCGCCAGAACGAGCGTGACCGCTTGAACAACAAGTCCAAGATGACCCGGATGAAGACCGAGGTCAAAAAGCTCCTGACCGCGGTCGCGGCCGGCGAGAAGGAGAAGGCCGCGCAGATGCTGCCGAAGGTCTGCCAGGTCATCGACAAGGCGGCCAAGCAGTCGGTGATCCACAAGAACACCGCCTCGCGCCGCAAGAGCCAGGTCGTCCGCGCCGTCGGCGCGATGGCCTGATCATCCGGCCCTGCTCATCCGGGTGCCGCGCCACTGTCCTATCCCGGCTCGATCAGCGCGGCCCAAGGCTGGCGGGGCTTAGCCCTGTAGCAACTGCAACGCCGCCTGCGGCTGCGTGTTGGCCTGGGCCAGGATCGAGATCGCGGCCTGCTGCAGGATCGAGTTGCGGGTCAGCGCCGAAGTCTCGACCGCGACATCGACGTCGCGGATGCGCGACTCCGCCGCCGACAGGTTCTCCGATTGGATCTGCAGATTGGCGATCGTCGTCGTGAGCCGGTTCTGGGCGGCGCCGAACTGACCGCGGATCCGGCTGACGGAATTGATCGCGTCATCCAGCGCGCCTACGGCGATGGTCGGCTGGCCGGTGGAGCCGATGTCCAGGCTGGACAGTCCGAGCGTCAGCGCGAGGGTGTTCGAGGTCGTGAGCTGGATCGTGTCGATGCCCGACGTCGTGCCGGTGCCGACCTGGAAGGTGATGGTCGAGCCGGTGCCGTCGAGCAACCGCACGCCGTTGAATGTCGTCGACTGCGCGATCCGGTCGATCTCGTTGATCAGATCGGAGAACTCCTGGTTGAGCGTCGTCCGGTCGGCGGCGCTGACCGTGCCGTTGCTCGACTGGATCGCCAGTTCCCGCATCCTGATCAGGATCGCGCTCACCTCGTTGAGCGAGCCTTCGCCGGTCTGGGTCAGCGAGATGCCGTCTTGGGCATTGCGGATCGCCTGATTGGTGGAGCGGATCTGGGCGCGGAATCGCTCCGAGATCGCCAATCCAGCGGCGTCGTCGGAGGCCGTCGAGATGCGCAATCCCGTCGACAGGCGGCGGTAGTTCGCCTGCAGGCGCTCGGTCGTGTTGGACAGCGAGCGCTGCGCGTTGAGGGATGCGATGTTCGAATTGACCCGGAGGCCCATTGCTGACTCCTGTTTGCTTTGCCTGCTGAAGCCAGAGCTCGTCGGCTCCGACCTCGTGTTGCAAACCTCATCGGCAGCGACTTGAGTCCTACTTCAGGAAATCTCTCAGTCGGACGCGATGTTTTCGATCGGGCCGGTGGCAAGGGAATGGAGCCGGCCGGCCCCCCTTCGGCCCGCTGACGGTCCCTGCGACAGCGTCGTCCTTGACCACACCGGCCGCAGCCCGTCGATCGTCAGCGCAACAGCGGGCTGTAGCGGTAGTGAGCCTCCAGGGTCAGGGCCAGGATGGCCGTGCTGTAGACGCGGCCGCCTTCCTCGCCCCAGGCGCCGGCCGGATCCCAGGAACCCGTGAGGTTCGCGCCGCTCGGGCTTCGATGCTGGGTCTTCACGACCGCCGGCACGAGATGCCGCTGCCAGTCCCGCCATCGGTCCCCGCCCATCTGGAACAGGGCGTAGGTGGCGTAGTACCAGTAGTAGTGGTCGATGGAGCCATCCTTCTCGTTCCACACCGGGGGCTTGCCGACGATCAGGTCGGCGGCGGCCTTCATCTCCGGCTTCTGCTTCGGGTCCTGCCCCATGAAGAAGCGGCAGAACAGGCCGACCGCGGTCATGGCCTCGCCCTTGGCGACCGGGAACCGCGCCTCGTGGCTGCCCGGCTTGCGCGAACTCAGCTCGCCCTGCGCGTGGTACCCGTGCCGGCCGGTCGCATCGGTGACCTGGTCGAGGAAGGCGGCGGCCAGCTGCAGCGCCGACCTGTTGACCTGCAGGCCGAAGAACTCACCGGACTCGTAGGCCATGATGGCCCAGCCCGCGATCGAGGTGTCGCCGTCGAGGTCGCGCGGCTGGTAGCGCCAGACGCCGTACGGGTTGCGGTGCGACTCGAGGTAGTTGAGGCCGCGCTGGGCCGTGGGTTCGAGCAGCCGATACCGCGACAGGCCATAGGCCTCGCACATCGCGTAGGTCGCGATGGCATGGTCGTAGATGAAGTCGTGCGACATGGCGTTGCCGAACAGGCCGTTCTCCTGCTGCTGCGACCGCAGCCACAGCACGGCCTTCTTGACGTTCTCGCGGTAGGGGCCGCCGCGCATCGTGTTGTTGTCGCCGAGGAAGGCCAGCAGCGCGAGGCCGGTGACGCCGACGTCGTGCACGGCGTTGCCGGCGCCATCGCACGGGATGCCGTCGACGTCGTGCTTCATGAACTGGTCGCTGTCCCACTTGCCGTCGTCGTCCTGATGGCGGGCGAGCCAGCCCAGCGCGAACTGGACCGGGAGCTGGAACTCGCGCGGGGCGGTGCGCTTCCTCGCGCCGCGGTCGCCGCCGCGCCGATTGCTGGCGGCGCCGCCACCGATGCCGACCGCGGTGTTCCATTGGTTGTTCGTGAACGCCGACAGCGTCTCGGTGGTGATGTCGTCGGCGACATCGACGCTGTCGGTGTCCAGGATCTGCGGGTCGACGAGCGTGATGTCGTCGGGAGCGACATCGGGGTCGGCCTCGATCGGCTTCTGCTTCTCGGGCGGCTGGACCATCTGCTGCGTCGTGTCGACGACCTCGGCGTGATGGTGCGCCTTCGGCTTGGTTTCGGCGGGGATCAGCAACCACAGCATCAGGATGCCGATCGCATGCGCCGCCAGCGAGACGGCGAACCAGGGCGCCCGCTGCATCTGCTCGGCGAGCATGTCCTGGAAGCTCTCCGCTTCCTTCGTTGCCGCGACCGTGGCGAACCGTCTCGAATCGATCTGCGTCATGCGTGACTCCTTGGTGATGACGCCAAGGGGAACGCCGCCGCGATCGGAGCGGTTCAAGCCGGATCGCGAACGTACTCGCGAGCAAGGATGCGAGTGCGAACGCATGAACGCTGCGTGGACATGCGCTCCGCGCGCAGCTCAGCGAATCAGCTTCGAATCAGCATCCAGCCCACTCGCCGCAGCCGCGCAGCATGGCGCCGCGCCCCGTACAGCATCGCGGGGAGGACCCTGCTCGAGAGTCCTCCCCGCGTTGGCCTTGATTCGCCCCGCGAAGCTCTGCTTCGCCTGCGGCCGGCGCGAGCCGTCTTCTCGCGCCGTCACCTCCTCCTACCGGCCGCGAAGGGGAGCATATGAATCTGATCGCTGTGCAGCGCGCTCCACGCGCAGCTCAGCGAATCAGCTTCGAATCAGCATCCAGCTCACTCGCCGCAGCCGCGCAGCATGACGCCGCGCCCCGTACAGCATCGCGGGGAGGACCCTGCTCGAGAGTCCTCCCCGCGTTGACCTTGATTCGCCCCGCGAAGCTCTGCTTCGCCTGCGGCCGGCGCGAGCCGTCTTCTCGCGCCGTTACCGCTTCCTACCGGCCGCGAAGGGGAGCATACGAATCTGATCGCTGTGCAGCGCGCTCCGCGCGCAGCTCAGCGAATCAGCTTCGTATACCGGTAGAACGCCTCGAGCGTCAGGGTCAGGATCGCCGTGCTGTAGACGCGACCGCCGTCGTCGCCCCAGGCCCCGACAGGGTCCCATGAGCCGAGCAGGTTCTTCTTGGCCGAGTCGCCCTGCTGGGTCTTGATGACCGCGTCATTGAGCTTCTTCTGCCAATCGGTCCAGTGGCGGCCACCCATCTGGAACAGGGCGTAGGTGCCGTAGTACCAGTAGTAGTGATCGATGCTGCCGTCCTTCTCGTTCCACACCGGCGGCTTGCCGAGGATCAGGTCGGCGGCGGCCTTCATGACCGGCTTCTCCTTCGGATCCTGGTTCATGAAGAAGCGGCAGAACAGGCCGACCGCGGTCATCGCCTCGCCCTTGTCGACCGGGAACTTGGTCTGGTGCTCGCCGGGCTTGCGTGAGCTCTGCTCGCCTTGCTTGCTGTAGCCGTGGCGACCCGTCGGGTCCGAGACCTGGTCGAGCCAGACCGCGCACAGGTCCAGCGCCGTCTTGTTGATCTGCAGGCCGAAGAACTCGCCCGACTCGTAGGCCATGATGCACCAGCCGGTGACCGACGTGTCGTTGTCGTTGTCGCGCGGCTGGTAGCGCCAGACCGAGTACGGGTTGCGGTGCGACTCGAGGTAGTTGATCGCCTTCTGGGCAGTCGGCTTGAGCAGCGTGTAGCGCGACAGGCCGAAGGCCTCGCACATCGCGTAGGACGCGATGGCGTGATCGTAGATGTAGTCGTGCGACGTGTTGGTGCCGAACAACCCGTTCTCCTGCTGCTGCTCGCGCAGCCACTTGACGCCGTCCTTGACCACCTGCTTGTAGGGGCCGGCGCGCATCGTGTTGTTGTCGCCGAGGAAGGCCAGCAGCGCGAGGCCGGTGACGCCGACGTCGTGCACGGCGTTGCCGGCGCCATCGCACGGGATGCCGTCGACGTCATGCTTCATGAACTGGTCGCAGTCCCACTTGCCGTCCTCGTCCTGGTGGTTCTTGAGCCAGATCAGGCCGCGGTCGATGGCCTGGGCGTAGGCCTTGCCGCCGCCGCGCTTGCCACCCTTGCCACCCCGGCCGCCGTAGCGACCACCGGCACCGCCGCCGAGGCCGACGGCCGAGTTCCACTGGTTGCTGTCGAAGGCCGACTCCTTCTGGTTGACCTCGCTGATCGTCTCGACGTTCTCGGTCTCGGTGATCACCTGGTCGGTCAGCTCGATCTCGTCGACGACCTCCTCGGTCTTGGTTTCCGGCGGCGGCGGCGGCGGCGGCTCGACGATCTCCTCCTGCTCCTTCTGCACCATCTCGACGGCGTTGGTCTCCTTCTTCTTCTCCTCGGTGGGCATCATGACCCAGAGGATGAGGATTCCGACGGCATGGAGAGCCGCCGACAAGACGAGCCAGGGCGCGTGACGGATCTGCTCCGCCATCATGTCCTGGAAGGTGACCTCGGACTCCCAGATGGGGACCGAGTTGGATTGGATATGGATCTTGGTCGGGTCGACTTGGGACATGGACGGTTTCCTCTGATCGGGACGCCGCTTCCGGGCACCGGAAGGACTTGGGCCGGACAACGACAGGTGTTGCCGTCCGGTTCAGGAGAGGGGCGCAGAAGTAGAGCGAAGCGGTGGGTTCATGGCAACCGGCACCTCGGATCGACCGATATGGTGGCCGGCTTGGTCGCCGGCGCCGGTCCAGGTGGCGGTGGGGGGGCGCGGCCGCGCCGGCCGGCCCGCCGGCGGACCGCCTATCGAAACGGCCTGGAGCGCCAGACTTCCGTCCGATCGGAGGCGCGGTTGTTGGCCTGCCGCTTGAACTCTGCGGTCACCTTTCGCAGGCAGATCCGGCGCAACTCGTGCTGAACGTCGGCATCTTCGAAGCGACCGGCACGGGGGGGAGCGTAGGCCAGGATCTTGGCGACCTGGAAGCCGCCGGCAACCGGGATCGGTGCCGAGACACGGTCCTGCGGCCCGGCGAGGGCGAAGTCGACGATGGCGTCGGAGAGCGCCTCGCGGCTGGCATCGGTGATGCCGGCCAGCGTCGGCAGCGCCTTGCCGGTGCTGCCGGGGACCGCGGCGATCAGCTGGGCCGCGGTGAGCTCCTGCTGGGCCCAGATCCCGGCCGCTGTCGTCGCCTGCCGCTCGGCGTCCGCGCCGGTGAACAGCACGATCGCGATGTCGGCCTGGCCGGCGTTCTGGAACCGCGCTTTGTCGGTGCGGTAGGTCTCCCGCAGCATGCGCGGCGTCAGGAACAGGTTGTGCTGCTTCTGCATGCGCATGTTGATGGCGAACTCCTCGGCCAGATCCGACAGCTTGTCGATGCGCTTCTCGCGCCAGTAGGTCTGCCAGGTGTTGCCCTGCCGCTTCAGCTCGGCGCTGTACTTCTGCCAGGTGCCGAGATCGCGGACCTGACTCTCCTCGTCGCGCTTCAGCTCGTCGGCGACGAGATCCTCGACCTGCTGCGGCGTGGCGACCCCGAACGACTTCGCCGACTGCGCCATCGAGTGCCGCGCGATCTCGGCGTCGAGGGCGCGGCTCAGCAGCAGGTGGATCTCCGATGGGCGCAGTCCGCTGCCGCGTCGCAGTTCCTCGGTTCGCCGCAGACCTTTGATCTGGCCGTTGATCGTGCTGAGCATGATCGCCGCGTCGTTGACGGTGGCGACGACGGTGTCGACCAGGACGCGGCCCGGTCGCCCCTTCTCGGTCGGTGGATTGACCTGGGCCGGCAGCAGTGGCAGAGCGGAGGCCAGTAGCAGGTGACCGAATGCGCGCATGCGCGGCGATCATCCGGCCGATGTCCGCAACTGGCAATCCTGCGGTTGCATTCCTCGCGGTCCCGAATATTGCTTTTCGCCCATGGCCAAGCGAACCGGGACCTGCATCGTCGTTGGCGCCTCCTCCGGTATCGGCACGGCTTTGGCGCGACGGCTGGCACTGCAGGGGCGCAAGGTGGCCATGCTGGCGCGGCGCGAGCCCGAGCTGCGGGCCCAGGCCGACACCATCAACGACGTGCTCGCTCGCGAGGCCGCGTTCGCCTACGTCCATGACGTGTCCGATCTCGAGGCCGCCGAAGGCCTCTTCGAACGCATCGAAGCCGACCTCGGTCCGGTCGACGAGGTCCACTTCGTCGCCGGCGTCAACCCGGAGGTGGGACTCGACGAGTTCGACCTCGCCAAGGACCGCTTGCAGGTCGAGGTCAACATGCTCGGCTGCATCGGCTGGGGCAACGCGACGGCCCGGCGCTTCCTGCAACGCAAAGGCGGCTGCCTGGTCGGCGTGACCTCGGTCGCGCAGGATCGCGGTCGCGTCGGCCGCCCGGTCTACAATGCCAGCAAGGCCGGCATGGACACCTACCTCGAGGCGCTGCGCAACCGGCTGTGGCGGCATGGCGTGCAGGTCACGACGATCCGCCCGGGCTTCGTCGAAACGCCGATGACGGCGGGCATGCAGCTGCGCGGTGCGGTCTCCGCGGACCGCGCTGCCGATCTGATCCTGCGCGCGCGCGATCGCCGCAAGGTGATCGCCTACGTGCCCGGCAAGTGGCGCCTGATCATGTTCGTGATCCGCAACATCCCTTCGTTCGTGTTCCGCAAGCTGTCGATCTGAGGAACGCAATGACTGCTACTTCGGACGGGATCTCGAACTGGCGCGACGAGGACGTCCGCGGCTTCGGCATGCTCATCGGCGGCGGCAGCCGGGTGCTGCGGCCGACCTCGACCGAGCAGGTCGCGGCGGTGTTCGCGGCGGCGCGCCGCGACGGCGAGACGATCGCCCTGCGCGGCGCCGGCTGCAGCTACGGCGACGCGGCGACCGGCGTTGGCCGCAAGGTGCTCGATCTGACGGCGATGAACCGCATCCTCGCCTTCGACCCCCTGACCGGCATCGCGACCGTCGAACCCGGCGTGACGGTGCGCGATCTGTGGCGCTGCGCCATCGCCTTCGGCTTCTGGCCCAAGGTCGTCAGCGGCACGATGGACGTGTCGATGGGCGGCGCGGCCGCGATGAACATCCACGGCAAGAACAACTACGCGCTCGGCTCGTTCGGCGAGTGCGTGCGGTCGTTCGAGATGGTGACGCCAGCCGGCGAGGTCGTGAGCTGCAGCCGCGAGGCGGAGCCCGAGCTGTTCCACGCCGCCATCTCCGGCTTCGGCATGCTCGGCTGCTTCACCAGGCTCGAGATCGCGACCAAACGCGTGCATTCGGGTCGGCTGCGGGTCTGGGGCATTCCGGCCCGCGATCTCGAGCACAACATCGAGCTCATCGAGGAACTGCGCGGCAAGGCCGACTACCTGGTGTCATGGCTCGACCTGCACGCCAAGGGCGCGGGTCTCGGCCGCGGCCTGCTGCATCGCGCCGATCAGCTGCAGCCCGGCGAGGATCCCGAGGGTCTGCGCTACCTCGACCCGATGTTACAGGACGTGCCGTCGCGCCTGTTCGGCCTCGTGCCCAAGGGTTGGCTGTGGCCGGGAATGTGGTGCGCGGTGCACCTCGGTCAGGTCGGCCTCGTCAACTGGCTGAAGTTCAAGGCCGGCTTCCGCGAGGCGCGCAACTCGCCCTACCTGCAGTCGCACGGCGCCTTCCACTTCCTGCTCGACTACGTGCCGCGCTGGCACTGGATGACGAAGCCCGGCGGGCTGATCCAGTTCCAACCGTTCGTGCCGGCGGCGGCGGCGCCGCGCGTGTTGCGCACGATCATCGAGCGCTGTCACCAGGCCGGCCACGTGCCGTATCTCGGCGTCCTCAAGCGGCACCGACCCGATCCGTTCCTGATGACGCACGCCGTCGACGGCTTCTCGCTGGCGATGGACTTCGCCGTGAGCTCGAGCAAGCGCAAGCGCGACGAGCTGTGGCGGCTCTGCCAGCAGAACGCCGAGCTCGTGCACGAGGCCGGCGGTCGCTTCTATTACGCCAAGGATGCGGTGCTGCTGCCGTCGTCGTTCGCCAAGGTGCACGGCGAGGACGCGGTGCGGAAGTTCCGCGAGTTGAAGCTGCGCTGCGATCCCGACGGGGTGCTGCAGACCGATCTGTCGCGCCGGCTCGGCGTGCTGCCCGGGGCTTAGCCCGCCCATGTCGGGGCGCCTGGCGTGGCTCCCTACCCCAGCCAGGGTTGCTCCCCGGCCGGGTCCGGCCTATGCTGCCGGCCAACCGGAGGGATGCCGAGGCGCCAATCCACCAAACCCCGGTCATTACCGCGGGGTCTCAAGTCGGGATCCGAAGTGGCCGATGACCACCGGACGTGTCCAAGAACACGTCAGCCCTCGGGACCGCGCCACCACGCGCGTCCGGCCAGTAATGTTCCGCGTGCCGCAACCGGCGCGCGCCTGTTGTGAGACAAGATACGAGTGAGTTTCCAATCCCTCGGGCTCGGTGAGCCCATCCTGCGCGGGGTGCGCGCGGCTGGCTACGAACAGCCGACCGACATCCAGGCGCAAGCCATTCCCAAGATCCTGAAAGGGATCGACCTGATCGGCCTCGGCCAGACCGGCAGCGGCAAGACCGCCGCGTTCGGGCTGCCCATGCTCGACCGGCTGCAGGGCGGCGAGCCCGGCCTGCGCGGTCTCATCGTCGTGCCGACGCGCGAGCTCTGCGTCCAGGTCGCCGAGAACCTGCGCGCCTATGCCGCCTTCGCCGGTCTGCATGTCTGCACCGCCTTCGGTGGCGTCGACATGTCGATCCAGGAGTCGGCGTTCAAGCGCGGCCGCGACGTCCTGGTCGCCTGCCCCGGTCGTCTGTTAGATCACCTCGAATGGCGCAACCTGACCCTCGAGAAGATCGAGATGGTCGTGCTCGACGAGTCCGATCGCATGCTCGACATGGGGTTCATGCCGCAGATCCGCAAGATCTTCATCCGCCTGCCGCGCGAGCGCCAGAACCTGATGTTCTCGGCGACGATGCCGAAGGAGGTCGAGAGCCTCGTGGCCGACTTCCTGCCCGACGCCGAGCGCGTCCAGATCGGTTCGCGCAGCCAGTCGGCGACGACGATCTCGCACCGCTTCTTCGCCGTGCCCGCCGCCGACAAGCAGAACGCCCTCGAGCGCATCCTCGCCCGCGAGCGCGGCAAGGTGCTGATCTTCGTCAACAAGAAGATCGGCTGCGAACGGCTCGGCAACGCCCTCAAACGCGACGGCCTGCCGGCCGACGCGATCCACGGCGACAAGAGCGCCGAGGCGCGCCACGCCTGCCTGCAGGGCTTCGCCCGCGGCAAGGTCCGGTTCCTCGTCGCCACCGACGTCGCCGCTCGCGGCATCGACGTCGACGACATCGACCTCGTCGTCAACTACGACTTCCCGCTCGGCCTCGAGGACTACGTGCACCGCACCGGCCGCACCGGCCGCGCCGGCCGGGAAGGCCGGGCGTTGTCGCTGGTCGGTCCGATGGAGAAGCGGTTGCACGCCACGGTCGCCGCCCATCTGCGTGGCGAGGAGGTCAGCAGCCTGACGTCCCACTACGGTCGCGGTGGTGGCGGGCGCGGCGGCGGCAAGGGCCGGCCGGGCGGCCGCGCAGGCGGCAAGAAGCGCCCGAAGAAGAGTGGCTTACAACGCGCCGCTTCGTAGCCGACGGGGCGGCGACCTCAGAGTTCCGGCGGCAGCTGGTCGGGGACGCTGCCCTTCTTGTCCTCACCGCGCACCAGGACCAGGATCGCGCCGTAGGGCACGACGAGATATTGCTCGTCGTCGAACGTGATCTCGATCGCGGCCTTGCGGAAGAACAGCGCGTAGTCACCGACCGCGACCTGCATCGGCATGAAGCGCGGCGTGCGGTAGTTCTCCTTCCACGGCTCGTGCTCCTCGTGCGGTGGCGGCAGCGGCTGCCCGGGCCCGATCGCGACGACGGTGCCGCTGCGCACGTCTTCCTTCTCGACCACCGAAGGCGGCAGCACGAGTCCGACCTTGGTCATGCTCTCGGATCGTTCGGCCTTCATCAGCACGCGGTCGCCGACGACGAACAGACGCTTGTTGCCTCGCTTCATGGATGGACCGGCAGGATACGCCAATCCTGGAGTACCGAACCCGGTTCAAACCTCCAATCGGGCTAACATCGCGTCGCGCCCGAGCCGTGGCGTGCCCGCGCGACCCCGAGGTCCCTGATGAAACGAATGCGAACTCCCTGGCTGCTCCTCGCCATCGCGCTCGGCGCGTTCGGCTGCGCCGTGTCGCCGCCGGCGGCGAAGCGCCCCAACGTCATCGTCATCATGACCGACGATCAGGGCTTCGGCGATCTCGGCTGCCTGGGCAATCCGATCCTCGACACGCCTGCCATCGACCGGCTCGCCGCCGAGAGCGTCCGTTTCGACGACTTCTATGTCAGCCCGGTCTGCGCGCCGACCCGGGCTTCGCTGATGACCGGTCGCTACTGCTACCGCACGCGTGCGATCGACACCTGGGTCGGGCGGGCGATGATGGAACCGGACGAGGTGACGCTGGCCGAGGTGCTGCGCGCCGCGGGCTATCGCACCGGCATCTTCGGCAAGTGGCACCTCGGCGACTGCTATCCGATGCGGGCCATCGATCAGGGTTTCGACGAGGCGCTCGTGCACCGCGGCGGCGGGCTGGCGCAGCCCTCCGAACCGCTCGAGAACGCGCGGCGCTACACCGACCCGATCCTGTTCCACAACGGTGAAGCGGTGCAGACCGAGGGCTACTGCACCGACCTCTACTTCGACGCCGCCATCGATTTCGTGCGCCGCGCCGGCGCGGCGCCGTTCTTCGTCTACCTGCCGACCAACGCGCCGCACACGCCGCTGCACGATGTCCCGGCGGAGCTGCTGGCGAAGTACACGGCGCGCGACATCGCCAGCCTGCTGCCGGAAGGGGCGAAGCACACCGAGGCCACCGCGCGCGTGTTCGCGATGATCGACAACATCGACCAGAACGTGGGGCGCCTGCTGGCCACCCTCGACGAGTCGGGGCTGGCCGACGACACGATCATCGTCTACCTGCACGACAACGGTCCGCAGCAGCCGCGATGGAACCGTGGGCTGCGCGGCACCAAGGGTACGGTCTACGAAGGCGGCATCCGTTCGCCGCTGTTCGTGCGTTGGCCCGGCCACCTGCGGCCCGCCGATGTCGATGGGGTCGCGGCGGCCCATGTCGACGTGCTGCCGACCGTGCTCGATCTGGCGCAGGTGCTGCCGCCGCTGGGCGTCGCGATCGACGGGCGCAGCCTGCGGCCGTTGCTCGAGGGCGATGCCTCGGCGTGGCCCGCGCGGGATCTCGTGCTGCAGGTGCATCGCGGCGATGTGCCGGTGCGCGGGCATCACGTCGCCGTGATCGGTCCGCAGTTCAAACTGGTGCACCCGACCGGCTTCGGCCGCGAGACCCCGCCCGATGACGTCGCCTGGGAACTCTACGACCTCGTCGCCGATCCGGGCGAAGCGCACGACGTGGCGGCGGCGCAGCCCGAGGTCGTGGCCCGCATGCGCGCCGTCTACGACGCCTGGTTCGACGATGTCTCGTCGACGCGGCCCGACAACTACGCGCCGCCGCGGATCGTGCTCGGCACCGACCGCGAGATCGAGACGGCTCTGACGCATCAGGACTGGCGCCGCCGCGGCGATCAGGGCTGGGGCGAGCACGGACGCTGGCTGCTGCGCTTCGTCGGCGGTCATCGCTACGACGTGCGTGCGTTGCTGCAACGACCGCTCGCGGTGACCGCCGCGACCCTGGTCGTTGGCGCGCGTCGGTGGCGGCAGGAGATCGCCGCGACCACCGCCGAGTTCACCTTCGCCGACGTCGAGATCGCCGATGGCGATGCCGAACTCGAGATCGAGATCGAACACGAAGGGGGCACCGCGGCCCCGTACCAGGTCATCGTCACTCGGCAGTGAGTTGCGCCATGGGTTCGGCCGTGTCCGGGCGCTAACGTGATGCCGCATTCGCGTATGGATCACCAACCCCTTCGCGGCCTGGTCGCTGCGCCGCACACCCCGTTCGATTCGGCCGGCAACCTCCTGCTCGAGGTCGTCGAGCGTCAGGCCGAGGCACTGCGGCGCGAGGGCGTCGGCGCCGCCTTCGTCGGCGGTTCGACCGGCGAGTTCGCCAGCCTGACCCACGACGAACGGGACGTGTTGGCGAAGCGCTGGCTCGAGGTCGGGCGGTCGGTCGGGTTGCGCGTCATCGTGCACGTCGGCGGCACGGCGGTCGAAGCCGGAGCCGAGCTGGCGCGCCGGGCACGGGCCGCCGGGGCCGAGACGATCGCCGCGCTGGCGCCGTTCTACCATCGGCCGCGCGACGCCGACGAGCTGCTGGCCTGCTGCCGGACCTACGCGGCCGGCGCGCCCGACGCGGCGTTCTACTACTACGACATCCCGGCGCTGACCGGCATCACGGTGTCGCTCGTCGAGTTCGCGACCCGGGCGCGGCAGCAGATCCCGTCGCTGGTCGGGATCAAGCACACCAGCAGCGATCTGGTCGCGTTGCAGCAGTGCCTCGCCATCGACGGGCTCGACGTGCTGCACGGCAATGACGAGACCCTGCTGGCGGGGCTGGCGCTCGGCGTGCGCGGCGCCGTCGGCAGCACCTACAATCTGGCGCCCGGGGTCTACCTGCGGCTCGCTGCCGCGTTCGCCCGCGGCGATCTCGACGCCGCCCGGCAGGAGCAGCGGCGCTCGATCGCGCTGGTCCACACGCTCGCGGCCAGGGGTTACATGGCCGCGGCCAAGGCGACGATGGTCGAACTCGGCATCGACATAGGTCCGCCGCGGCTGCCGCACGCCGGGCTCGACGCGGCCGCACGCGCCGCGTTGCGCGAGGAGCTGCAGGCGATCGGCTTCTTCGACTGGCGTACGGCGGACGAGCTGGCCGCGTGCGGCGGCGCCGACTGGTGACGTCAGTCGGGTTCCGGAACACGATCCGGCCCGTGGGCGGCCAGTTCTTCGCACAGCCGCCAGGCCAGCAGCTGCATGCGCGGCAGGTGGAACGGACCCTTCCAGAGGTTGCCCTTGAGCGATGAGGCGCGGCTGCCGTCGCGATGCAGGTAGCCGAACCACTCGCCGTGTTCGCGGTCACGGAAGTGGCGGTCGCACCAGGTCGTGAGCTCGGCGTGGCGTTCGGCGAAGCGCGGCTCCCCGGTCGCGCGCAGGGCGTGGAGGCAGGCCAGCACCGCCTCGTTGTGCGGCCACCAGAACTTCATGTCGTGCCAGTACTCCTGCACCGGCCCGCGATGCAGATCGGTGAAGTAGAGCAGGCCGCCGTGTTCGGCGTCCCAGCCGCGCTGCCACATGCAATCGAACATCGCCACGCCGAGGTCGCGATAGTCGGAGCGGTTCCGTTCCGCGGCCTCGCGCAGCAGGAACCACGCCGCCTCGATGGCGTGCCCGGGATTGAGTGTGCGGCCGTCGAAGTGGTCGCTGATCTCGCCATCGGGTCCGACCAGCTCCATGACGGCGCCGAGGTCGGGTTTGTAGAAGTGCGTGGCGATGGTCTCGGCGTGGCGATCGATGATCGCCGTGGCGTTGTCCAGCCCGATCGAGCGTCGCAGCTCCTGGGCCGTGGCGATCGCGATCATCGGCACGCCGATTCCGTGCAGCGGGCGCGTGGCGGTGAACTTCGGCGGCGGTTCGTGAGCGAGGAAACGCTGCAGCAGGGACGCCGCCCTCACGGCCGCCGCGTCGGACCCGGTCGCGCGGGCGTGCTCGCCGTAGGCGATCGCGGCGAAGGCCTCGGTGAAGGCATAGCGTCGCTTGCGGATCGGTTTGCCGTCGCGCGTGACGTGGAACCACATGCGGCCGTCGTCGGGATCGAAGCCGTAGGCGTCGAGAAAGGCGATGCCGTGGGCGCACGCCTCGAGCCATTCCCCGCGCGCCTCGACCGTGTTGTGGAGGCGGCCGAGCAACCAGGTGAAGCGCGCCTGCTGCCACAGGCCCTTGTCGGTGTCGACCAACGTGCCGTCGCGGTCGCGCATGATCAGGAAGCCGCCGTGCTGCCGATCGATGGCGCGCGGCAGCCAGAACGGCAGCGTGTCGTCGAGCAGTGCGTCACGATAGCGGGTGGCTTCGGCGGCCCAGTCGGTGGCGGTCATCTCGGTACCGTTCCTGGATGCGGGTCTGGAAGGTCGCGATTCGCGGCGGCGGATGGTAGCCGCGATGCCCGGCACCGGTGCGTGCGTTCTGGCGCAAGGCGGTCGCCGCAATCAGGGCGAGCGGGTTGCATTGCGGTTGCCGTTGCCTTGTCTGCACGGGAGAATGCGCGGCAACTCGCACGTCTCGCTCCAGGTAGGGTCGGGGGACCTTCAGGTAGAACCATGAGTCGATTGAAGCTTCTCGTTCCGTTCGCGCTCGCCCTCGTCATCAGCTCCTGTGGTGGGGGCGGAGGCGGTGGCGGCGACACCCCGCCGGTCAAGGCCAACGTCGCCGAGATCCTCGCCGCGTTGCTCAACGGCAGTGACGATTTCTCGGGGATGAGCGGTCAACTCGGCGCCGACACCAGCGGCGACCCGCAGGCGCGGCTGCTCAAGGGCATCGTCGACTTCCTGGCCATGCTCGACGGTTCGGGCACCCAGCCCGGCGGTCGGCTCTACGATCTCTACACCCGCGCCGGCCTCACGCCGGTGAACGCGGACGCGTCGTTCTGGGACTTCGACCTGACCGCAGTCGCGCACAACGAGGGCGACATCAAGAACTCGACGCCGACGGTGACCGAGTTCGTCAACTTCCTGATCGACGAGTTCCGACCGGCGCTGCAGGCGCTGGCGACGGTGCTCGACGCCACCGAGGCCGGCTTCGAACTCGAGATCCCGGTGCCGACCAGTGGCCCGTTCGCCGCTGCCTTCGGCGCGGCCGGCGCCAACAGCTACGTCCTCGACTACGGCGATCTGATGGTGGTCGCGACCAACGTCTATCTGCTGATGGCGCAGGTCGAGATGTTCGTCGCGCTCGATTGGAACAACCTGGCGCCCAACGATTTCGACGAGGCCGACTATCCCGGGCGCGACTTCCTGGCGCTGATCGAAGGCAACTACGGCGCGCTCGGCAACATCCTGCGCCCTGGCGAACTGGGCAACGCCAAGCACCACCTGCAGACCGCCTATCAGCGCTACGGCGCGGCGGCGTCGCACCTCCGCAACGAAAACGCCCAGCAACAGCTCGACGGCATCCTGACCCTCGGCCGTGACACCTTCGCTTCCGAACAGGAACGCAACCAGTTCCTCGCCGACGAGCAATCGTTCCGGGCCTGGCTGCAGCCGATCGTCAACGCTTTCGACAACGACAACCTGTTCATGATCGACACCGCGCCCGACGGTTCGTCGCTCGCGACCGAGGACACGATCGAGATCAACTTCTACCGCTTCTTCCAGGGCGTCGTCAGCCCGCGCAGCATCTACTTCAAGCTGGTCGGCGATCCGCTCGACAACGACCGCAGGACTTTCGGTGTGACCGACCTCAGTCAGCTCACCACCGACATGCAGACGCTCGGCGGCGTGATCGGCCGCATCGGTGGCCGGATGGCCACGGCCGGGGATCTGCAGGGTGCCTACGCGCTGCGCGTCGACAGCCCGGCGGTCTCGACCAAGATCATCGACGGCTCCTTCACCGATTGGGCGAGTGGCAGCACGCTGATCGCGGCGCGCCCGGCGCTGGGTACGGCCGCCGATCTCGGCCAGCTGTTCGTGGCCAAGGACGCGACCCACGTCTACCTCTACCTCGACCGGGACCTCAACCCGGTGGCCGACTACTACTCGATCGAAGTCGAGTCGGCGCTTGGCTACGCCAGCCTGACCAATTACTCAGGCACCTTCTACGAGAATGGCATCGCCAGCAGGCAGCACGTCAGCGGACAGGGCCTCGAGTTCAGCATTCCCAAGAGCCTGTTTCCCGGCGGTTGGGTCTCGATCTCGATCGACGTCGAGAAGTGGAGCGGCCCCGACAACTTCAGCTCGACGCGTGAACAGATGCTGGTCAACATCCAGTGACCCCGGTCGAACGTTGACCGCAACGACCAGGCGGGGACCGCGGCCGGCAGGGTGCTGGTCGCGGTGAGGCTCTTCACGCGCAGCTGCCTCGGCTACTTCCTGCGCCGCTTCGCCTGGGTCTTCGCGCTGGTCCATTCCTTCCTGGCCCTCGCCGGCCTGCTCGGCCTGCTGGCGAGCTTCCCGTACGTGCCGCTGCCGCGCCTGCTCGGCAGCCTGCCCGAGGCGCTGCTGCTGGCCCTGCCGGTCTCGATGCCGCTGTCGGTGTTGGCGGCCGGCGTGATGTTCTGCGGTGATCTCGGCCGGCGGCAGGGCTGGCTGTGGCTGCAGGCGGCCGGCGGTCGGACGTCGCAGGTGACGTGGCCGATCCACGTCTTCGTGCTGCTGATCTCGGTCGTTCTGCTGTGGCTCGAGTGCGAGGTCGTGCCGCACGCCGCGTACCGGGCGCGGTTCGTCATCGACGCCCTGCAGGAGAACCCGCAGACCATCGCGCTGCGGTTGGGGCGCAAGCAGAGCTTCCTGCGCGGCTTCAAGGTCGGGTTCGCGGACGAGGTCGACGGTGCGCTGACCGACTTCGGGCTGTGGACCGACGTCGAAGAGTCCGGGACCGTCCTGGTGCGGGCCGAGCGTGCCCGTATCGGCCTGGTCGCCGGGGGGCGGGATCTCGAACTCAGGCTCGAGAACGGTCGCTATCTCGCGATCGATCCGACCGGACGGCTGACGGACAACCTGCGGTTCGCCCAGCTCAGGATGACGATGGATGCCCACCGGCTGTCGGTGCGATCCAAGGGTGAGATCCTGGATCTGACCTACTACTCCGAGGGCGAGTTGTCGCGGTTGCCGCAGCAGGCCAGCCTGCTGCGCGACAAGGCCGTCGCGATCGGCGACCGCCAGCGTGCAAGGCTTCGAGCCATCGACACGGTGCGGGCGCTCCGGCTCGGCTCGGCGGCGTTGCCGTGGCTGTTGCTGGTGCTGGCCCTGGTGCCGGCATCGGTCGTCGGTCAGGGCTCGCGACGACGCACCTCGATCGCGGTCGTCATCTGCGGTGCTGTCCTGCTGATCCAGCAGGTGACGCTCGAGACGCTCGCCGCCAAACACGGCGTGTTGTCTTGGCCGTTGCTGGCCGCCGCGCCGGCCTTCGAGGTCGCGGCCGTGGTATCGCTGCATCGGTTCGTGCGGCACCGGAGTCGGCGGCGGTCGTCGTTCACGGGAGGCCGGTGATGATCCTCGAACGCGCCCTGCTGCGGCGCTTCCTCACCCAGGCGACCGTTCTCCTCGCCGCCGCCACGTTGCTCGCGATCCTGGTGTTCGGCGGCCAGCTGCTCGGCGTGGCGGGAGAGGACGGAGTCGTGGCGCTCGTCGAGTTCTGCCGCGACACGCTCGGTTTCCTCACCGTCGCCGTGCTGATCGCGGTGCCGCTGGCGGTGCTGCGGGTCCTCGTCGAGCTGCGCCGCAGCGGCGTCCTCGAGACCTGTTGTGCCGCCGGTCTGGCGCCGGCTCGGATCTGGCGTCTGATGGCCGGGGTCGCGTTGCTCACGGCGGTGCTCCACGCCGCCCTGCTCGAGCTCGGTGCCCTCGGGCGCGATGGCCACGGCGCCTCGAACCTGTGGACCAGCGGCGATCATCAGGTCTGGTGCCCATTGCCGCGGACCGCGCCCGAGCAGCTGCTGCTGTTCCGGATGGATCGCCTCGATGTCGGGACCTTGTCGCGATCGGCGGCGGCCGCCGCCTCGGCCGCCACCCCGGCGAGGCCTCGGGTGATCGCCGGGCGCGAGATCGAACTCACCGCGTTCGCGCCGCCGCCGCCCCTGCCCGAGCCGTTCGGGATCCTGCCGATCTCGCGGTGGAGCGGCAGCGGTGTGACTCGCAACGCGGTCCTGACCGGGCTCGTGCATCTGCTGCACGGACCGCTGCTGGTCCTGTTCGCCGCCTGCCTGGCGTTGCTGATGCCCGGCGACCGACTCGGCTTCGCCGCGTTGATGTTCATCGGGCTGGCGTTGCTCTCGGGGCTCGCGAGCGCGACGCTGACGGTGCTGCTGTGGCAGGATTCGGTCGCGGCTCGGGTCGGGGTCCTCGTCTGGTTGTCGATCTGTCTGGTCGCCCTGCTGGCCGCGCACGCGACCTACCGGCGGCGTGGCCTGCGTGGGGCATTGCGGTGAGCGTCATGAGTCGACTCGAGATCCGAGATCTGCGGAAGAGCTACGGTCGGCGTCGCGTGCTCGCCGACGTCTCGATCGACGTGAGCGCCGGCGCGATCACCGGCCTGCTCGGCCCGAACGGTGCCGGCAAGTCGACGATGTTCAAGATCCTGATGGGACTGGTTCCGGCCGACGCCGGCATGGCCACGCTCGATGGTTGCGAACTCCTCGGCCAGCCGCTGCACGGCATGGCGGCGCTCGGGCTCGGCTATCTGCCGCAGGACAGCTGCTCGTTCCCCGAACTCAGTGTCGCCGACAACCTGCTCGCGCTGCTCGAACTGCGGCCCATGCCGCGGACCGCCCGCCGCGCCCGGCTGGATGAGCTGCTGCAGCTCACGGGGCTGCCGGATCTGCGCGATCATCGCTACGAGACCCTGTCGGGCGGCGAGGCCCGCCGCGTCGAGGTCGCCAAGACCCTGATCGGCGAGCCGCGCTACCTGCTGCTCGACGAGCCGTTCGCGGCGCTCGACCCGCGTTCGATCGAGCAGTTGGCCGCCTTGCTGCGAGCCATGGCCGGCCGCGGCCTCGGCATCCTGCTCTCCGATCACAACGTCCACGTCGCCTTCCGTCACCTCGACTACGCCTACCTGCTCGCCGATGGAGAGGTGCAGGCCGAGGGGCCGCCCGATGCGGTCGCCGCCGACCCCGAGGCCCGGCGACTCTACCTCGGCGACAGCTTCCCGGAGACGCGATGACCGGCCATCGCCTCGCGGCGGCAGTGTTGCTGGCGTTCGTGGTCATCGTCGGCTGGCGCGCCGTCGCGCTGGCGCGGACGCGGCCGTTCGAGCTCGGACGACCCGAGTATCGGCGGCCGACGCTCGCGGCGAGCGAGCTCGAGTTCAACCACGACATGGACGCAGGGACGCTGCGCGTGCGGGCGGGCAGGGCTGCGCCGGGCCACGAGACGGTCGGCTTCTTCAAGCTCGGGCCGAGCACGTTCCTCGAGCTGCGGCAGGTCACCGCGAGCTTCGAGGCCAGAGGTGGCGACGACCCGAACGGCCCGGTCGATTGGCGGGTCGACGGCGAGGTCGCCCGCCTCGGTGCCGACGAACTCGTGTTCGCCGAGGGGGCGCTGCTCGAGAACGCGACCGGCGCGTCGGAGCGCTGCAACGAGATCCGCATCGGGCTCCGCAGCGGTCGCGTTCGCGTGCGATAAGGAGCATCGGGCACTTGACAGCGATAATGTAAGCGGATACTTACAGATCTATGAGAAAGCTGCAAACTGCTCTCGGCATCCTGCTCGGCGGGTGCCTGATGTCTTCCGCCCCGCAGGACCCCGCGACCCCGGCGACCGATCCGACCGTCATCGTCGGCACGTTCGATTCCCGTGCCGTGCTCATGGCCTACGTCCGTTCACCTGCCTTCTCCGACTACGTCGCGGCCCAGAAGAAGGACATCGGCGCCGCGATCGCGCGCGCCAGGGAGGTCGGCGATCATGAGCTGATTGCCGAGCTCGAAGCGCTCGGCCCGGAGATGCAGAACCGCATCCATCGGCAGGGCTTCGGCACCGCGCCGATCGACGACGTCCTGGCCCGCATCGAGGACCGGCTGCCGAAGATCGCGGAGACGGCCGGCGTCGACGTGATCGTCTCGAAATGGCAGTTGGCCTACCAGAGTCCGACGGCGCGGTTCGTCGACGTGACCGATCAGCTCGCTGCCGAGTTCGCGCCCGACGAGGCGACGAGAAAGGTGATCGAGCAGATCAAGACCAAGGACCCGGTGCCGCTGGAGGAGCTGAAGAAGCACCAATAGCGCCGCATCGCAGCGTTACCGCGGCGGGTCGGGTCGGCTGTCCGTGACCGGGAAGCCGCGGGCGGCGAACACCGACTTCAGCGCCTCGACATCCTGGCGATCCGGATCGTGGCGGACGGTCACCGTTCCGGTGCGGCGATCGAAGTGCTCGACGCGAGCGCCATCGAGTTCGTCGATGGCATCGCTGAGCTTGACCGCGCACCACACCGGGCAGTCGAGACCTTCGACGCTGAACTCGACGAGCGGCGCCGCGGTGCCGGGGTCGCGTCGGGCGTCGTCCCATGCCTGATAGCCGAGCCAGCCGCCGAGCGCGGCGACGCCGGCGATCATGATGCGTGTCCGGATCGGCAGCGAGGCAGGGGTTCGGGGCGTACGTCTTGACATGAGGCCGGGGCCGGCGCGCGGCCGCGGCCATGCTACGGCCGCCGAGCCGAGCCGTTCCGTATCAGATCGGCCCGGGACTTCACAGCTAGCGGCGCGGATCGCTGCCGGCAGAAGCCTCGGCGGCGGCCGCCGGCGCGCTGCCGGTCGCGTTCGGGTCTTTGATCAGGCCGGCCTGCAGCGCTTCGCGGTAGCTCGGCGCGAACGGGATCTTCTCGGCCATGCGCTCGTGGTACGGGATGCCGCGGCGCATCCACTCGGGAGCCGGCGCGCCCTTGAGATGGTGATCGAAGAACTCCTGCATGCGCCGGGTGTAGTCGCGCATGTTCTGGGTCTTGCGCAGGCCGTGATCCTCGCCGTTGTAGTTGAGCAGGTAGGCCTCCTTGCCGAGGCGTCGCATCGCGGTGAAGAACTCGATGCCCTGGTACCACGGCACCGCGCCGTCCTGGTCGTTGTGCAGGATCAGCACCGGCGTCCGCACCTTGTCCATGTGGAACAGCGGCGAGTTCTCCCAGTAGCGCATCGGCTGCTCCCAGATCGTGCCGCCGATGCGCGACTGGGTCTGTTCGTACTGGAACTGGCGCGACATGCCCGAACCCCAGCGGATGCCGCCGTAGGCGCTGAACATGTTGACGACCGGCGCGCCCGACTCGGCGGCGGCGAAGATGTCGGTGCGGGTGATCAGGTGCGCGGTCTGGTAGCCGCCCCACGAGTGGCCGGCGACGCCGATCGCGTCGCGGTCGACGAAGCCCTGCGCGATCAGGTGCTGGACGCCGGCGACGACGCACTTCTCGCAGGACTCGCCGGGGTAGCCCTCGCGGTAGACGATGTCGGGCACGAACCAGAGGTAGCCGTTCGAGACGTAGTAGGCGGCGTTCGGTGAGGTGCCGGGGCCGGGCGTGACGAAGCGATGGATGCCCTGCGAGCTGCGCTCGTAGAAGTAGACCATCATCGGGTA
>JAGQRA010000936.1 GCA_020425885.1 Planctomycetota bacterium
GCAGCCTGCTGCGCCTGCCAAGGCGGTGCAGGCGCCGTCAACCACTCGCAAACGGGACATTCACCCTCGCCTTGCCAGTGCCCAGGGCCTTGCCGCTCCTCCAGATGAATAGTCCGGGCTAGGGCCCCGGCGTAGAGTGGCCCGACGCAAGGGTGCGTAGACCTGCGCGGTATTGAGCCCGCCCTTGGCGCGACGCGTATGAAGTGGGCCGATCGAGTGGTCGGTGTGCGTAGGATGCGCGGCCTATGCCGTCATCCGATTCCGTGCCTGCCGCAACCCTCGCCTGCATCCTGGTCGTGCTCGGCGCCTGCGCCGGTCCTCGGCTGGCGCCGCCGCCGATGGCCGCACCGGTGATCATCTCGACCTGGCCGTTCGGCAAGACGGCGAACGATGTGGCGATCGAGGTGCTGCGCGGCGGTGGAGCCAGACTCGACGCCGTCGAGGCCGGCATCCGCGAGATCGAGCGCCTCAGCTCGGATGGGTCCGTCGGGCTCGAGGGGCGTCCCAACGCGGCGGGCTATCCGCAGCTCGATGCCTGCATCATGGACGGCGAGGGTCATCGGGCCGGCAGCGTCGCCGGCGTCGAGGGCATCGTGCACCCGATCAGCGCGGCCCGGGCGGTGATGGAGAAGTCGAAGCACGTCATGCTGGTCGGCGAAGGCGCGCGCTGGTTCGCCATCGAGAACGGCGTCGAGTCGATCGACGTCGCCGATCTGGAGCCGAAGAAGAAGGCCTGGCTGGCGCGCGACCGCGAGCCCGAGGTCGATCGCGCCGGTCACGACACCATCGCGTTGCTGGTGCTCGATGCCGAGGGTCATCTCGCGGGCGGCTGTTCGACCAGCGGTGCCGGCGGCAAGCTGCCAGGCCGCGTCGGCGATTCGCCGATCCTCGGTTCGGGGCTCTATGTCGACGAGGAGGCCGGCGCCGCCGGCGCCACCGGCCTCGGCGAGAACGTCATGCGCTATTGCGCCACCTTCCAGATCGTCGAGCTCATGCGCCAGGGCATGGCGCCGGGTCAGGCCTGCGAGGAGGTCATCCATCGCATCGCGCGCATCGACCCGCGCGGCTACAAGCTGAGCATCTGCTTCGTCGCGGTCGACAAGGCGGGTCGCTGCGGCGCGGCGGCGTCGAACCAGATCTTCCGCTTCGCGGTCACGACGATGGCGAAGAGCGAGATCCTGGAGGTGGACCCAGTGACTCCGCGGTAGGTGCGATCAGGGCGTTCACTGCTGGGCGAAGGTCAGGTAGTCGAGGCGCGTGAGCGTGGCGCGCAGTTCGAGCACTCCCCACACCAGCGCCATCAGCCCGGCCAGCGCGTAGCCGAGGCCGTAGCTCTCCGGCCCCATGGCGACGCTGGCGAAGGCGAGCACGATGTTGGCGATCAGGAACAGCAGGGTCGTGCGCAGCGCCGCGCGCCGGCGATCGAAGTAGAGCAGCACCAGCACCGTCAGCAGCAGCAGCACGTGGCAGAACGCGCCGACGCAGGCGAGCCGCAGGGTGTGACCGGCGAACGCCGGCAGCCCGGCCAGGCGCGCGAGTTCGGGGGCGAACCAGATGCAGGTGAAGGTCACCGCACCTTGGATGCGCAGCAGGCTCACGGCCGCGCGTTCGAGCGACCGGCGCATGCCGTGCCCGCGCTGGCGGATGTCGGCCAGCGTCGAGTGGCCTTCGACGGCGGCATAGAAGCCGCGGTAGTGCTCGTAGAACTCGGTCTCGAGGTGGATGAGATTGGTCGCCAGCGCCGGCACCACCGTGGCATAGGCGATGTAGAAGCACGAGTCGTAGAGCGGGTGATGCGGGATGGCGCCGGGCCCGCGCACGCCGTCGAACCACCAGAACACGAACTTGTCGGCCCACAGCGACAGCGAGTAGACGGTGCCGACACACCACAGCGTGCGGTGCCGCAGCAGGCCGGACAGCTCGACCGTGGCGCGTTCGTCGGCGGCCTCGGTGCCGCGCAGCACGAGCACGGTCATGATGCCGACGATCAGGCAGTTCGTCAGCGCGTAGATCCACAGCAGCGTGCGCAGGTCGGTCCGGTCGCCGGCGACGAACAGGCTGGCGGCGAAGACGATGGCGCCGATCACGAACGTGAGGAGGATCCGGTCGTGCTGCCGCACCAACGACAGCCAGACGAAGGCCAGCCAGGACAGGCTGACGGCGACGTAGAGCAGCGTCACCGGCAGGATCAGGGCGAGATCGAGCTCGCTGAGCAGACAGGCTGCCGTCGCCGTCACCGCCTGCACCGCGGCGACCCAGGCGAACAGGTGACCGTAGGCC
>JAGQRA010000937.1 GCA_020425885.1 Planctomycetota bacterium
GATCGCCGGCGCCGAGGTCCCGCGTCACGCACACGAGATCGTCGCCGAGCGCGGCGGCGCAGGGGTCGACACCGGTGCCGACGAGCGTGGCCGCGAGCGATGTCGACGAGGAGTCGACGGCGCCGACGTAGGTACGCGTGGCGCGCTCGCCCGGGGTGTTGGCGGCGGCGAACAGCAGCGTCTCGGCGCCGTGTCGCAACAGATGGGGCGAGAACAGATCCGCGAACCGCGATTGACCGCCGGCGCCGGTCCCGTCGAGGTGGAGCACGCGACAGCAGCGCGCCGTGGCCTCGGCTGTCGACCACGCGACGAGCTGCAGGTGACGCAGGGCGCCACCGTCGGGATCGAACGCCATCAGGTAGCCGCCGTCCGGGGTGGCGATCGCGTGCGGCTCGAGCATGCCGGCGGCTGCGAGGGCGACCGGCCAACCGGTCAGCGACTGCGAAGGCGGTGGCAACGACGCGGCCGGTTCCGCGAGTGTGAGCAGCGTTCGGTCGGTGCAGTCCCACAGGTTGGCGATCGTCGATGCGGTGCCGCTCGCGATCGCGGCCCAGCCCAGCGGGCGACGTGCCCGCGTCGCTTCGGTGCGCACCGGCGCGACCTCGGTCGGGGTCGTTGGCCGCATCGTCGCCGCTGCCGGGCTCGGGCCGGGCGGTGCTGCGGTCGGCGTGTATGGCCGGTAGGTCAGGATGCCGGCCGTGCGATTGGGATCGAAGCGCTCGGCGAGGTGCTGCGCGTTGGCCACGCCGACGACCGAGGCGAGTTCGTGCGCGACCTCGTCCGCGGCTTGCGAGCCGTAGCTCGGATCGTAGATCACCGGGCTCGAGCCGACCCTGACGACGGCGTGGTAGTTGAAGTGTGCCGGCGGGTTCGCGGTGATCTGCCCCGGTTGTCCGTCGAGGTCCTCGACGCGCCAGCTTCCGGTCGTGCCACAGCCGGCCTGACCGCTGGCGTATGAACCGTAGTTGCCGGGACGCAAGTCATAGACATGGCCCGGCTGATTCTCGTTCGGACACCAACGCCAGCAGCGCACGAGGATCTCGTCGTCGTTCGGTGCTTCGGCCAGCAGCACGGTGCTCGGGATACCGTGCGCCGCCAGCGTCGCCTGCATGAGCTGGGCCCACGCCAGGCAGGTGCCGGCGACGTACCTGCCGTGTGTGGGACTGTTGGAACTGGTCTCCCTGAGCAGGGCGTCGAGGTTGCGGCAGAACGACTGGGTCGCGGCGCCGAGGTCCGGATCGTAGTAGGCGATGGTCGCGTCGTCGGCGCGCCGCAGCGGGGTCCGGAGATCGGTGAAGGCGTTGTTCCACAACGCGGTGACCGCTGCCGACCCGGTGGCTGCCGGCGCGGCATCACGGCAGGCGATGCGCGCCACGGTGTGGCGCACGTTCGGCGCCGGCGTGTTCTGGGAGCCCGGCACGATCGGCGTCGCCAGCGTGCAGAGCAGTTCGTTGCGCGTCGTCCCGCAAGGCTGCACGTTGGCGTCGATCGCGACGGTCCAATCGATCGCCAGATCGATCTGTCGCGCCTCGCTCGGCAACGGCGTCGAACTGGCCACCGCGGTGAAGACGTCGCCATCGACCTGCAGCGTCGCCTGGAAGCCGAGGCCGTCGGGGCCGGTGCCGCGCAAGGTCGCCTGCAGCGGGATCGACGGGTCGCCGTTGGCCCAGGCGACGGCGCCGCGAACGGCGACCTGGACGCCGGAGCCACTTCGGTACATCACGGGCTGCGACACGCCCGGCGAGCCGCGCGTCCAATCGGTGGCGGCGAAGGCGGAGCCATCGTCCTGCGTCAGGGTATGGCCGCCCTGGAAGTCGAGCTCGTCGACCCGGAATGCGGGCAGACCCGTCGGGTCGTAGCCCTGGCGGACGTAGAGCTCGCTGTGGTTCCAGTTGGTGAGGAGCAGCAGGTCGCCCGAGATCTCCACGCCGTAGGTGATGACCGGCAGCTGGGTGGCGTCGAGCAGCATCAGGCCGTCACACTCGCCGTCGCCTTCGGGCGGTGGGGTGTAGACGACGGTCCATGCCAGGTCGAGGTCGCCAGAAGTGAAGAGGCCGTTGCCGGCGAGCCTGAACGTGCCGGGGAAACGCCAGCCGGTCGAGGTGCTGCCGCTCGTCGAGAACCAGTTGCCGATCAGGTCGGCGCGCAGCTGCGAACAGGAGCCGGCGGTGCCGTCGGTGGTCGGATCCGTGCCGCTGCCGAAGCACGACGCCGCCAACACGGCGATGACGACGAACAGCAATGTCATGCCGGCCCGGTCGCCGGCCTTGGAACGGAAACTCACGCGCGCACCTCCACGGTCAATCGACTCGAGTCTAGCCGCTGCCGCGTTCGCGGACGGCAAATGGCCGGCAGCATCCGCCGAGGGCCGCTAAGATGCGACCGCAGCTTCGCCTCGATGTCCGTCGATGGGGAACCGACCGTCGGCCGAATGCATGCTCTCCATGCGTACCTCGATTCAGTTGTCCAAGGCACAGCCGACGGCCGGAGCCGCCGGATTCGAGCAACGACCGCTGGTCCACGATCCGCGTGCAGGCGAGCCCGAGTGCACTGCGGTCACCCATGATTTCGGTCGCATCGGCGTGTTCGGTTCGGCGGCTCGACGCGGCCCCGATCGCACCGGCATGCCGACTGCCGTACGGGCGAAGATGGAGCGTGCGTTCGGATCCGATTTCTCGGATGTCCGCATCCACGCGGAATCGACTCGCGCCGTCGATCTGGGCGCCATGGCTTTCACCCAGGGCCGCGAGATTCACATCGCACCCGGTCAGTGGGCGCCGGCGACTTCGGCCGGCCAGAACCTGCTCGGGCACGAACTCGCGCATGTGCTGCAGCAGCGCGCAGGCAGGGTCGGCCATGCTCCGCACCCGCCGGGGATCCCGGTTCATGACGACCAAGGTCTCGAACGCGAGGCCGACGAACTCGCGCGCCGGGCCTTCGCCTCGGGCGGCGGGC
>JAGQRA010000938.1 GCA_020425885.1 Planctomycetota bacterium
CGCCACGGCGCTCGCGGCCGCGGAGCCGTCGCGCGGCGCCGCACCCGCGTTCCAGCAGCTTGCCGACGTCGGCGCCGCGGCGGCCCTTGGCGACGCGGCCGCGATCGCCGCGATCGAGTACGGCGCCCGTGCTCTCGGCACCGGCATCGCCAACCTGGTCATGGCGTTCAATCCGCACCGCATCAGCCTGATGGGCGGCGTGCTCGGGCTCGGCGACGCCTGGTTCGATGCCGTCGTCGACGAGGCCAGAAGGCGCTCCTTTCCGCGGGCCGCGGCCGTGCTCGACATCGATCGTTGCCGGCTCGGCGAGATCACGGGCGCGTTCGGCGCCGCCATGTTGTCACAGGAGGCGCTGCAGCGATGACCGCCGACCACGGCCCGGTCCGCACCAAGGACTACCGGCGCCAGTACGAGGCCCTGTGGCCGGAGCTCGCGCCCGCGCTCGAACGCGCGTTCCTCGACGACGCGCCGATCCTCGGCCGCGCCACGAACGAGTTCGAGGCCGCCTTCGCGGCCCACGTCGGCAGCCGCCACGCGATCGGCACGAACAGCGGCACCGACGCGCTGATCCTGTCGCTGCGCGCGCTCGGCATCGGCTCCGGCGACGAGGTCATCACCGCCGCCAACACCTTCCTCGCCACCGTCGCCGCGATCGCCGCGGTCGGCGCCCGGCCGGTGCTCGTCGAACCCGACGAGGCCTCGATGTCGATGGACCCGGAACGGTTCGCGGCGGCGATCACGCCACGTACCCGGGCCGTGATCCCGGTCCACCTGCACGGCCTGCCGTGCCCGATGGCCGGCATCTGCGACCATGCCACTCGGCACGGCATCGAGATCGTCGAGGACGCGGCCCAGGCCCATGGCGCCCGCGCCGGTGCCCTCGGTCGGGTCGGTTCGATCGGCCGCCTCGGCGCCTTCAGCTTCCACCCGAGCAAGAACCTCGGCGCCTTCGGCGACGCCGGCGCCATCACGACGAGCGACGATGCGCTGGCCGAACGTCTGCGTGTGCTGCGCAATCTCGGCAAGGTCGGCAAGTACGAGGCCCGCGCGCTCGGCGTCAACAGCAAGCTCGACACGCTGCAGGCCGTGGTGCTGCAGCTCAAGCTCTCGCGGCTCGACGGCTGGAACGCACGGCGCCGGACGCTTGCGGCCCGCTACGACGCGGCGCTCGGCGGCATCGCCGACCTGCGGCTGCCGTCCGATCGCGACGGCGCGCATGTCTACCACCTCTACGTCGTGCGCACACGACGCCGCGACGAGCTCGCCACCCACCTGCGCGAGCGCGGCATCCGTACCGGCATGCACTACCCGATCCCGCCGCATCTGCAGCCGCTCGATCGCGACCTCGGCTACCGGCCCGGCGAGCTGCCGATCACGGAGCGGATCGCAGCCGCGAGCCTGTCGCTGCCGTTGTCGCACGAACACACCGATGCCGAGATCGAACGGGCGGCATCCGCGGTGCTGGAGTTCTTCGCATGAGGGCGCGGCCGGTGATCGCTTTGCTCGGCGGCTCGAGCGCGTTCACGCCCTCGCTGGCGTCGGCGCTGGCCGATCGGGCAGCGGCGCTGCCGGCGCTCGAGGTGCGGTTGTGGGGTCGCTCGTCGCCGCATCTGGCGGCGGTCGAACGCTTCTGCAACCTGCATGTCGGCGCGCGTGGTATCGGCCACGACTACCTCGCCACCACCGATCTCGATCTCGCGTTGCGCGGCAGCGACCTCGTCGTCTGCCAGGTGCGCATCGGCGGCTTCGACGGGCGCTCGTACGACGAGACCTTCCCGCACGCCCACGGACTGCCCGGCGACGAGACCATCGGGCCGGGCGGCCTCGCCTCGGCGCTGCGGTCGGTGCCCGCGATCCTCGCCCTCGGACGTCGGGTCCGAGAACTCGCACCGGGCGTGCCGTTGGTCGTGACCAGCAACCCGCTCGGCATCCTGCTGCGGGCGCTCGCCACGATCGAGGGGCTTTCGGCCTTCGGCCTCTGCGAGCTGCCCGAGCACACCCTGCAGCGCGCCGCCGCCGCCGCCGACCTCGACGCCCGGACCCTGACCGCGGACTACGTCGGCATGAACCATCAGGGTGCCTTCGTCGCCGTCCGCACCGAAGCCGGCGACGACGTCCTGCCGCACATCCTCGACCGGCTTGCCGCGCACGACGAGGCCGGCGCCTTCGGGGTCGACGCCGACGTGATGCGCGCGCACGGCCTGTTGTGGCTGTCGTACGCGAAGCTGTTCCTGCACCGCGACCGGACGCTGCGGTCGCAGCGGCAACGCGTTCGCGATCGCGGCCGCGAGCTCGCCGACCTCGCGCGGCAGCTGTTGGATCACTACGCCACGACCGCGTCGCCGGCGCTGCCGGCGGCGTCGGGCCGACGCCAGACGCCATGGCATGCGATGGCGCTGGTGCCCGCGATCGAATCGCTCTGCCATGGTCGCCCCAACCGCCTCGCCGTCTCGCAGCCGAATCGCGGCCACCTGCCCTGGTTGCCCGAGGACGCCATCGTCGAGCAGTTCGGGCCGCAGGTTCCGCTCGCGACGCCGCCGCCCTCGCCGACCGTTGCCGACCCGGCGTCGCCGCGCCTCGCTCCGCTGGTCGACCTGACCCGGCGCATCGACGCCTACGAACGTCGCGCAGCCAAGGCCGGCGATCTTGCCGGTCAGGCCGGTGAGCTGGCCGGCCGCGCCGGCCTGCTGGCGACGCGCGCCGAGGTCGCAGCTTGTCTCGGCCTCGACCCGCTGACGGCGACCGTCGCGACCGACTTCGATGCCCTGATCGACGACATCCTGCGCGCGGCGCCTGTGCCGACCCATCAGGAGGTCCGACGATGAGAGCGATCGATCGCATCACCGAGGGCGAGCGCGAGCGCGCGCTGCTCGAACGCCTGCGTTCGGGTGCCGTCACCGCCGAGTCGATCGAGCGCGAGTCGCTGCCGTTCTTCAGCAAGATCCAGATCCAGACCACGACCCTCTGCAACGCGGCCTGCACCACCTGCCCCTATCCGGAGACCAGTCGGCAGCTGCCGATGGGCGAGATGACGGCGGCGACCTTCGAGCGCATCCTGGCCCAGATGCAGGGCCGCCCGGTCGAACGCGTCAGCCTGTTCCTGATGAACGAGCCCACCGTCGATCGGCGCCTCGAACATCTGACCCGCCTGACGCGCGCGGCGATGCCGGCGGCCAAGGTCACCATCATCACCAACGGCAAGCTGCTCGACGGCGACCGCGCCCGGGCGTTGGCAGCGGCCGGCATGGGCGAGATCACGATCTCGGTCAACGGCTTCGACGCGCGCGCCTACGGGGCGACCATGCAGGGCCTGCGCTTCGATCGGATCCTGCGCAACCTCGAAGAGGTCGGCGCGGCGTGGCGCAACGGCGAACTCACCGGACTCGACCTCCGCATCACCGCGCTCGATCTCGGCGATGCCGCGCGACTCGCGCCGGAGTTTGCCGCGCGGATCGGCATCCCGGTCTTCGTCAAGCCGGTGACCAACCGGGCCGGCTCGGTCGACACCACGGCCCTCGGCGTGGCGTGCCCGACGGCCGCGGCGCCGCGCGGCATCTGCCAGCGCCCGTTCGTCAAGGCCTATGTGCTCTACAACGGCGACATGGTGCTCTGCAATTGCGACTGGCAACGCAGCACGATCTTCGGCAACGTGCACGACACGACGCTCGAGGCGATGTGGCGCGGCGCGGCGTTGATGGCGGTGCGCAGGGACCACCTGCGCGGCACGTTCGCCGCGACCTCGCCGTGCGCGCGCTGCGACTACCCCTACTCGATCGACGCATGAAACTCGGCGTCTGCCCGCAACCGTTCTACCGCCTGCCGTTGCCGGCGGCGCTCGACACCATCGCCGAACTCGGGCTCTGCGGCCTCGAGCTGCCGGTCGACGCGCGCAGCCCGTTCGTCGATCTCGAAGGGCTGCTGGCCGACGGCACGGCGGCGCTCGAGAAACTGCTGGCGCAACGCGGCCTCGGCTTGACGGCGCTGTCGATCCACCAGGAGGGCCAGCTGCTGCTCGGCCCCCACCATCGTGACACCGATGCCGTCTGCGCCGGCACGCCGGCCGAGAAGGTCGCCTACGCCGGGCGACGACTGCGGCTCGCGGCCGACCTGGCGCAGCGACTCGGCGTGACGACGGTGGTCGGCTTCGTCGGCTGCGAGGACTACACGCGCTTCTTCCCGTGGCCCGCGGCCGATGGCTGGGAGCGCATGCTGCCGGAGTTCAAGGAGCGCCTGCTGCCGATCCTCGATCACTACGCCGACCGCGGCGTCCGCTTCGCGCAGGAGCCGCATCCGAAGCAGATCATCTACAACATCGAGACCGCCGCTGAATGCCTCGAACTGCTCGGCCACCACGACGCCTTCGGCTTCAATCTCGATCCCGCCAACCTGGTCCTGGCCGGCGTCGACCCGGTCGTGTTCGCGGCCGAACTCGGCGACCGGATCTGGCACGTGCACGCCAAGGATGCCGAATCGGTCCCGCACCACATCCGGCGCTCGGGACTGCTCGCGCACGGTCCCTGGCAGCGCCGCGATCGCGGCTTCCGCTTCCGCGTCCCGGGCTTTGGCGATCTCGATTGGCGGCGCATCGTCACCGAGCTGATCATGGCCGACTACGACGGCTGGCTCGCGATCGAACACGAGGACCCGACGTTCGGCCCGCGCGACGGCGTCGACAAGGCGATCGCCACGCTGCGCCCGCTGCTGCCGACCGAGCTGCGAACGGAGCCGTGGTGGTGAGACGTGCCGTGTTGGTGCCACCCGATCTGCATCAGACCGCCGGGCTCGTGACCCGCGACCTGCTGCGCGAGGGCACCGTCGAGCAGGCCCGCGCGCTGTGGCGACGCTGGCTGGCGGACGGCGACGAGACGTGGTGCGACCTCGGCGACCGCGGCGAGCTGGCCATCGACGTGACCCGACGGCTGACCGACTTCGCGCCGGAGCACATCGAGCTGTTCGTACCGCGAACGCACGCCCGCGCCGGCAGCATCCTCCGGCGCACGCTCGCCGCCGCCGGGGCCGTGCCCGTGGTGACGACGATCGAAGCCGCGCCGGGTCCAGCGTTCGACGGCAAAGCACCGAGCCTGGTGCCGCCGCGTCCGGACCAGGAGTGGCTGTCGGGCCTCGACTCGAACTCGGGCTTTACCCTCGGCGAACGCGCACCGGCCACGGTCGAGGACCGCCTCGCCTCGCCGCTGCCGCCGGCGCTGCACCCGCACGCCGAGGGCTGGCTCGACCAGCTCACCGCCTGGCTTCGGCGGCACCGCCCCGCGTGCCTGGCCGAATGGCGCTGCCTGTTGCACGCCCACGATGCCCACGTCAATCCGGTCGAGGCCATCTATGCCGGACTGCACCTGCGCGAGCGCAACGCCGAGCTGCTGGTGAACATCCTGTGAACGACCGCGACGCGATCGCGGTCGTGCCGCCGCATGGTCCGCTGGCCTGGTTGTTCCCCGAGCTGCTGCGCCATGACACGACGGCGTCCGGTGACTGCATCGACATGCGGCAAGGCCATGACGTCGAGGCCGTGCTCGCCGCCGCCGGTGACCGTCTGCTGCGCGTCCAGCGTGGCCCGCGGGGCCTCGCGGTGGCGACCGCGTTGCGCACCGCGCGGCGTCGCGCCGGCGCCGCCGATCCGAAGGTCGAACTCAGCCTTCTGGGCGCGCCGTGCTGGGAAGAACGTCTCGTCGAACTTTCGCGCCCGCTCGCCCGTTCCGCCTTCGACGTCGACCTCGAGGCTGCCCGCGAGCTCGATGGCGTGCCGTTCTTCGCGACCGAGGCGCGGCATCCGAGCGGCGAGGTCCACACCCGACTGGCCTCGGGCTGGTGGGGTCTGCTGCCAGGCGATCGCTGGCCCGAGCCCGCGCGCCGCGCCTGGCACACGCACCTGCAGAGCACCCGTCCCGATCGCGTGCTGCGCGCGCTCGCGTTCGAGAACCACGCGCTGGCCGGGATCGATCTCTTCACCGAGAGCATCAGCCGCGGCGACCGGCTGCCACGAACCGCGCCCCGGGCACGACCGCTGGTGATCGGCATCGACGGCATCGACGGCGCCGGCAAGTCGACCCACCTCGATCTGTTGCAGAGCTGGCTCGAGCAACAGGGACTCGTGGTCCGCCGCCACAAGCTCTACCGACATGGCGTGTTCCACGACACCGTCACCGACATGACGCGCGCCTGCGCCGACGGCCGGGCGCTGCACCTGTGGCCGCTGCAACGCCATGTCAAGCTGATGGACACGCTCAAGTACTGGCACACCGACGTGGCGCCCGACCTCGCGCACGCCGACGTGCTGCTGTTCGATCGCTACATCGAGACCCACCTCGCCGCCGGTGCCGGTCGCTACCATCACGATCCGTACGCGCGCGAGATGCTGGCGGTGTTCCCCGACGCCGACGCCGTGTTCGTCCTCGATCTGCCGGTCGAGACCGCCCTGCTCCGATTGCGCGACCGACCGACGCTGACCGTCGACGAGAACCCCTACATGCTGGCG
>JAGQRA010000939.1 GCA_020425885.1 Planctomycetota bacterium
CCAATGGTCCAGTTCACCGAGCAAGGAGCACCGACATGCAAGGGTTCGACGACCTGCTTCGCGCGAAGATCAGGGTTTCCGGACGAAGCCTGGCGTCCCTGGTGCACGAGACCGGCATCCCGAAATCAACCATCAACAATTGGCAGCACGGCGTCGTCGCCTCGCCGCGCGACTGGCGCGGGATCCTGCGCCTCGCCGCAGCCCTCCACCTCGACCGCGCCGACACGGATCGACTTCTGGTCGCCGCAGACCATTCGCCTCTGGCCGAACTGCGCGCAGCCCATACATCGGACGAAGAGTCGCGCTTCGCACCCTGGTCGGCCGAGCTGCGGCGAACCACACCCTTGCAGGCCCCAAGGGGCTGTGCCGTCTTCGTGAATCGCGAATCCGAGCTGGCCTCCCTGGCCGCGCACCTCGAGACCGGCGGAACGACGGTCGTCATCGAAGGCATGACCGGCGCCGGCAAGTCTGAGCTCGCCATCCGGACGGCCACTCGGCTCCGGAACCACTACCCCGACGGCATCGCCTGGGACGAGTTGGGCGCCACGACGCTCGAGGCGACGATCGCCGCGCTAGCCCACGGATTCGGCATCCCGCTCGATCCCAAGACGAGCACGCCGTCGCGCGCCGCAACCCTGCGCAGCGCTCTGGCGGGGCTGCGCTGCCTGCTCGTCTTCGACGGCGTGGAGGACACGCTGGCGGTCGAGGCCCTCCTACCGCCGAAAGGCAGTCGCTACTCGGTCATCCTAACCACACAGGTTGCAACGACCGCAACACGCCTCGGGGCTGCCCGCATCACCTTGGAGGGCTTCGACGCCTCAGAGTCCGCGTCGATCGACCTCTACCAAGAAGTTCTCGGCGGTCACAGGGTCAGCGCGCAGCAGCCGGTGTTCGAACAGATCGCCGCCGACTGCGGCTACCTGCCGCTGGCCTTGGCGATCACCGCCTGGCAGCTCGAAGCAGGCCTCCTACAGCCCGAAGACCTCCGCACGCTGCTCGGCAGCCGTCGCAAGATCGACAGCCTGACCTTCGGACCCGTCGCCATCCGAACGGTCTTGGCGCTGGCGACCGGTCACCTGTCCGAAGATGCGCGAGCGCTGCTCCAAGTCATCAGCATCTTCCCGTGCCACGACACCGACGCCGATGCGATCGCCGCCGTGGCTCGAATCGAGCCCTATCGCGCTCGACAGATCGCGGCCGAGCTGCAGGCGCGATCGCTGCTGCTCTTCGGTCGCCAACCGTCACGATATCGCCTGCACACCCTCGTCCGCGACTTCGTGAGCGACGGCTTCGACGCCACCGAGCTGCAAGCCCGGCTCGTTCACACCATCGTGGTATCCGCCGAGCAACACCGCTACGACAGCTATTGGTTCGCCGATGAGGAAAGCCACTTCGAGGGCGTCCTCCAACTCGCGAAGCTGTTGGACGCGACCGAGTGGCGTGTTCGAGGGGTCTTGGCAATGACCCCGTATTGGGTGCAGTCGGGTCAATTGCCTCGAGCGCGCACCCACCTTGCCGACGTGCTCGAGCCCGCGCGATCGCTCGACGCCCCGGAGCTGTGCGCCCGGGTGCATCGCTGGCTGGCGCATGTCGAGGACAAACTTGGCAACCTCGACCACGCAATCGCCCTGGCGTCAGAAGGCCTGGCAACGCTGGAGGGACGCGACCATCCCGACACGGTCTGCGCGCTGAAGGTCACCCTCGCCGGCATCTGGATCAGCCAGAACAAGCTCGACGAGGGCGGGCGGCTGCTTTCCGAGGCCCTGGCCAGCGCGCGTGAGCACGGCTTCTCCAACCGGATCTGCGATGCCCTCCTGAACCTTGGCTTCATCGCGCGCGAGCAGGGCCAGTTGGAGGCCGCCCGCGGGTACTACGTTTTGAACATTAAACCCGCCACCG
>JAGQRA010000117.1 GCA_020425885.1 Planctomycetota bacterium
CCATGATGCCCTGCAGCTCGGGGAACTCGCCGACCATCTCCGTCAGCAGGTCGGCCTTGGCGAGCAGCGCGGCACGATCGGCGGCGTCGGCGAGGCCGGCCTCGCCGTGGCCGTTGGCGACCAGGTGCTCGCCGATGCTGCGCGCGATCCGACGCACGCGCTGCATGCGCTCGCCCTGCGAGCCGAGTCGGTTGTGGTAGACGACCTTGTCGAGCTTCGGGATGCGCGACTCGAGCGTGTGCTTCTGGTCCTGGTCGAAGAAGAAGCGGGCGTCGCTGAGGCGTGGCCGCACGACGCGCTCGTTGCCGGCGGTGACCGCGCTCGGGTCCTGCGGTCGGATGTTGCTGACGACGAGGAACCGGTTCGACAGCCTGCCCGCAGCATCCAACAGCGGGAAGTACTTCTGGTTCTGCTTCATCGTCAGGATCAGGCACTCCTGCGGCACGACCAGGAACTCGGCGTCGAAGCTGCAGGTCAGCACGTTCGGCAGCTCGACCAGCGCGGTGACCTCGTCGAGCAGTTCGTCGTCCTCGATCGCGGTGAGGCCGGCGGCGCCGGCGCGTTCGGCGAGCTGGCGTTCGATCTCGGCGCGGCGTTCGGCGAACGAGGCGATGACGGCGGCCTCGCGCAGCTCCTGCTCGTAGCTGTCGGCAGCGGTGATCGCCGTCACCTGCTGTCGGGCCTCGAAGCGATGGCCCTGGGTCTCGCGGCCGGCCTGCAGGCTCAGCGCCCGGACCGGCACGACCTCGCTGCCGTGCAGCGCGACCAGGCGGTGGGCGGGGCGCACGAACTTGACCGGGGTCCAGCCGTCCGCCTCCTGGTAGGTCATGACCTTCGGGATCGGCAGCTTCTGCAGCGTCAGCTCGAGCGCCGTCTGCAGCCCCGCCTGCAGCGTCGCGCCCGGCTCGGTCGTGTCGAGCCAGAGCGTGTCCTTCTTGCCGTCCGAGGCCTGGCGCAGCTGCGGCACGACGCCGGGGTCGGCACCGATCGCGGCCAGCTTCTTCAACAGCACCGGGGTGGCGTTACCGTCGGCATCGAGGCCGATCGCGACCGGGACGAGCTTCTGCTCGGCCGCCCGATCGGGCGCCCGTTCGCGGACGTCGGTCACGTGCACGGCGAGTCGCCGCGGCGTCGCGAACGGCGTGATCGCGGCATCCTCGGCGGCGAGTCCCTGATCGATCAGGCTCCGCGCCAGCACGTTCGCGAAGGATGTGCCGAGCTGCCTGAGCGCCTTCGGCGGCAGCTCCTCGACGAACAGTTCGACCAGCAGACTCTTGGTGCTCATGGGGTGCAAGGGCGAGGATCCTACGCGGATCCGGGGTGTCGCTGAAGGATCGTCCTCGCTGCGCGCGCCGAGCGATGGGTGGCCTGCCCGTCGTGGGGTCGGCGGCCCGCCGACGCGTGGGTCGTGCCTGACCGCCAGGCGGAGGCGTGGGCCCCGGCGCCCCCGGCGTGCTACCGCGCCCGCTCGAGCGCGTCGTCGAGCGTGCGCACCAGCTCGGTGCGATCGAACGCATGCGGCTGGTTGGTGTTGGGCTGCACAGACGGTGAAGGTGCGGAGGAACGTGGATCTCGCCATGGTTCGTCTGCGGTCGTGGCCGCGCGTCTTGCCGATGCCGGCCGCGAGACCGTCACTGCAGGATCCAGGACAGGCAGTTGCTCATCGTCGTGCCGAGCGGCGGGCAGAGCCCGATACACTGCGACGACATCGGCACTCCGGCGAGCGACGGGTTCGAGGGCAGCGGCAGCAGGAACGTCGTCGTCCCGGTGCAGCCGGTGCCGGCAGTAGTGATGTTCATGCCCAGCGTCACCGCGGTGGCGTTGAGGTTGACGAGCGGCGGGGCGCACAGCGGCGGAAACGCGCTGCCGCCGCCGGTGCACGCGCCGAAGCTGATCACGCACCACGCCGGCATGCTGGTCGGGGTCTGGTCGAGACCGAGCTGCAGCGTCGTGCCGAGCAGCGGCGCGTTGCGCAGCAAGTGCACCATCGGGCACGCCGGGCAGGTTCCGTTCGCGCACGGCGTGCCGCTCGGCGTCGCGCCGCCCCACTTGATGGCGAGGTCGGTATAGGGCTCGGTGACCGGCGCGGCCTGGATGCAGCAGGTGCCGGGGATCAGGTTCACCACCGGACCGGCCGCCACGGTGTAGGTCCAGCGGAACGTGCCGCGCCCGTTCGTCCAGTAGATCGCCGCGTTACCCGCGTCGACCGCGAGGCCCGTGATGAGGTTGGGACCGTTGAAGCAGTCCTGTACGGCGAACGACGCGAACCATGCACCGGGCGTCGCGATCGGCGCGACGTAGATCGTTCCGGAGCCGACGCCGAAGTTGCTCGTGCTGTAGAAGACGAGCCCGCGCAGCTCGTCGATGCCGATCGCAGTCGTCACCGTCGGACCCGCGCCGGGAAGGAGCCCGGTGTTGTGGCTGGCCACGAACGCGAGCCCGCAGTTGTTCTGGCTGCGCGTGATGATGCCGTTGCTGTCGATCGTCCATAGCTCGTTGAGCGCATCGTGGAGGTCGAGGCCGGTCGCCTGCGAGCCGGGCGAGCGCGGGCACTGAACGGGGCCGCAGCTCGGGGTGCAGGTGGTGAGATCCTGCTTCGTCAGCAGCGTGCCGGTCGTCGCCCACGCGGAGTTGGTCGCCGAGTCCCAGGTCGTACCGCCGGGCCAGTAGTTCAATGTGTTCGGCGGCAGCACGGTCGTGCAGCTTCCCAGCGGCGTGCAGCTGCCATGTACGCTCTGGTGGAGCATCGGCGTGCCGGAAAGCGGAGCGAGGGTGATGGCGAGGAGGTTCGGCGGCGTCTGGGCGACGGCGGCAGCAGCGAACAGAATGGCAGGGAGGAGTTGGCGCATGGCGGTGTTCGGGTAGGAACCGGCGGCGTGCCGGTCGGCATGGAAGAACCGAAACTCCCGTCGCGCACGACCAATGGCGCGGTACCGACGAACCGCCGGGTGCCGGATCCCGCCTTGGTTACGCGGTTACATGAGCTCGCACCGCAGTGAACCGGCGCGACTGCGACCTGCGGCCATGACTCACATCCGGCGGCAGCCGGTATCCATGTCGGCAGATGCCAGCTACGGTACTGCCGCCCGTTCGATGCGCCACCGGTGCCGCTGCCCCGGGAGGCCGGCGCCGACCCGTTCCTCATGCCGCGATCCACCATCCGATGACGTCCTCCATCCTCGTTGCGGCTCCTGCCTGGCGGCGGATCGCCTTGCTGTCAGCACTCCTCGTCGGCGCTGCGAGCTGTGGTTTCGGATCGGCCGGGTTCGCGGCCGCGCTGGGTGGCGGCAGCGGCACCGCCAACGCGCCCTCGACTCCTGCCGGTCTGTCGGTCCTGGACCCCAAGACCTCCCCGGCTCGGATCCTCGTCGTCTTGAGCGACGCCGAGGGCGATGCCGCGACGATCGAGTTCAGCTACGTGGTCGGCGGCGTCGAGCGGCCGATCTCCGCGATGGCCGCCAACCCCGTGGTCCTCGCCACCTCGAGCGACGGCGTCGCTCACCAACTGGAATGGGACTTCGCCGGCGAGCCAGGCCTCGGGCCGCAGTTCGTTCCCGAGGTGACCGTCGTTGGTCGCATTCGCGGTGGTCTGACCCAGACCACCGTCGTCGGCCTCGGCAACGATGCACCCGACATCGACAACGTGAGAGCGCCGCAGCAGGAGATCACCGGCGTCGTTCCGGTCGACTTCGCGGTGCGCGATACGTCAGGCGATACCGTCGACGTGTTCGTCGAGTTCTTCGATGAAGCCGATCCGGGCGCGGGCTGGCGACCGGCGCGGCCGGCAGGCGGTGCGGGGCAGGTCGCCGGGCCGGCGTTCCGCGGTGTGGTCGCGCCGCCCGACGGGGTCGAACTGACGTTCTTCTGGGACACCGACTCGCGCGATGCGAACCACAACGCGGTCGGCGACCTCGTCGATCGCGAAAGCGACGTGCGACTGCGGTTCCGACCCGAGGACGGCTTCGCCGTCGGTCTGGCCGTCGAGAGCGGCAGCTTCCGTGTCGACAACAACGATGCGCCGGTGATGGAGGTCGGCGCCGCATTCGTCTCGACCTCGGACGATGACCGCGGTGTTCCGATCCCCTTCAACGTGATCGACCCGGAGAGCGATCAGGTCCGGATCATGTTCCAGTGGCGCCGCGAGAGCGAGGCCGCCTTCCCCCCGCTGGGCACGAACGATCCTGCCGAGCTGCTGCTGCGGATGCAGGATCCGGCCTTCATTCGCGACAAGCACATCTGCACGGAGTTCCCTGCCTTCGCCCGCGGCGCGGCGGTGCCGGTCGACGACACCAGGGTCCGCCTGCCCGAGCTGCTGCTCGGCGAGTCGAGCGTCCTGGCCGACGGTGTGGCTGCCAGGGAGCTCGAGCTGCTGCGCCCGCAACCGCCCGCTGGCCTGGCCGCGACATGGGGACAGCCGTCTCGACTCGCGATGCCGATCGCGGCCGTGCCGCTCGATCAGGGCTTGACCGCGCTCGTCCTCGACAGCGTGGCCGGCGGGGCGAGTCTGCTCGAGATCGAACTCGCGACCGGTGAGCTGCTGCGAACGGTGGCCAGCGGCCTGCCCGGCGTGCCGACCGCGCTGGCCCTGCAGCGGGACGGCGAGTCTGCCCTGGTTGCCACCGACTCCGGCGGCTGGCAGCTGATCCGGGTGCCGCTCGACGGCGGCGCGACGACGACGCTGATCGCCGCCGGTGCCGGCGGCGCGTCGCAGCCGACCGGGCGCCTGCGCGACGTGCTGGCCCTCGGGCGCGATGCGGCGTTGGCGACTTCGGGTGACGCGGTTTGGCGGCTCGACTGGAGCGCGGCGCCCGGATCGATCGTCCGTCTTCGCGGCAGCATGCAGGAGCCATGGGGGCTCGCCTTGGACCCGGCCGCACCGGGCCGTGTGCTCGTTGCCGATCGGGGCGCCGATGCGATCCGAACGCTCGACCTCAGCAACGGCGCCACCGGGCTCCTGCCGGCGGTCCGTCAGGGTGGCGGCACCGCCTTGCCGGCGCCGACCTCGATCGCTGCCGACGGCGGTCGTCTCCTGGTGCTGTGCGACTCGTCCACCTCGGTGCGCGAGATCTGCGGGCTCGATCTCGGGCACGGACTCGATCTCGGACCGGGAAGCACCGACGCGAACGTCCACCCGCTGGGGTTCGTCGCCGCCGATGCCGCGTCGGTCGCCGCCGGCTCATCGGGTCTCCTGCTCGTCACCAGCCCGACGGCCGCCGATCTCGTCGCCGGGGGCGGGATCGAGCAGCGGCGCGAATTGCTGGCCTTCGATACGACGACGATGACGGCGACGGTTGCGCGTTCGTTCTCACCTGCCGTCCGGCAGCAGCAGTCGTGGCGGATCCGGCGTGGCGGTTCGTTCTTCGTGCCGGTCCAAGGCAGCCCCGAAGGTACCCGCGGTCGTATCGTCTGGAACAGCAGCGACGCCGGTGTCGGCGACCGGGTGCTGATCAGGGCGACTGCCATGGACACCGAGACGAGGGTCGGACAGGAGACGTCGGTGTCGAAGACCGTCGAGAACATGGAGATCCTGGCCATCGCGATGCCCGGCTGGCACCAGTCACTGGCGGTCGCCGACTTCGCTGGCGACCGCGACCTCG
>JAGQRA010000940.1 GCA_020425885.1 Planctomycetota bacterium
CCTTCCATGGCTGCAGCTCGCGGTAGAAGTCGATCACCTCGGTCGAGGACTTCTGCCCCGGCGCCTTCGGCTCGATGCTCGCGGCCTCGAACAGCATCTTGGCGGCGGGCAGCGTGTTCCACTTCGCCACCGTCTGCATCAGCTCGTCGATCCGGGCCAGCGCCTCGTCGTCGGCCTGATCGCCCTTGACCAACCGGAAGGCGCCGACCTTGTAGTCGGCCAGCCAGGCCGAGAACGCGGCGATGTCCGCCGCCTGGACCTCGTCCTCGGGCTCGACCGGATCCGGCTTCCCCTGGGCGGCCAGGGACAGGGCAAGGGCGGCGACGGCGACCGCGGCGATGGCGAAGGTCCGAACACGGGCGAACATGCGGGCACGCTTACGTCGTCGCGGCACCGGTGGAAAGCCCCGGCCCGGATTCCGCGCGGGGAGCCGGCCTTCGGCCCCGCACCGTCACCACCACCGCGACACGTCGCCGACGCGACAGCACTTCCATTCATTCACCAATGCTTATCGGGTTCCAAATCGCAAGTAGCGCCACCTCATGATCAGGGCGAGCTAGTCTCGGGTCGAAGGCATCGAACAACGACTTCGACCAGGATCCCGATGACATCAGCAACCGTCACTCCTCTTCAGTCCGCCACCGAACACGCCGTGCGCATGGCCGACGGCACCCGCATCTTCTATCGCGCCTGGCTGCCGGCGGCACCGACCCGAAGGGCCGTGGTGATGTTCCACCGCGGTCACGAGCACTCCGGCCGTCTGGCCGACGTCATAGCCGAGCTCGACCTGCAGGACACCGCGGTGTTCGCCTGGGACGCCCGCGGCCACGGTCGCTCGGATGGCGAGCGCGGCTACGCGCCTGGCTTCGCCGAGATGGTTCGCGACGTCGACACCTTCATGCGACACGTCTGCGCCCATCACGGTTTCGCCATGAACGAACTCGTCGTCGTCGCCCACAGCGTCGGCGCCGTGACCTTGGCCACGTGGGTACACGACTACGCGCCGCCGATCCGCGGCCTCGTGCTGGTGACGCCGGCATTCGCCGTCAAGCTCTACGTGCCGTTGGCGATCCCCGGGTTGCGCCTGCTGCAACGCTGCCGGCCGGGCCGCCACAGCTTCGTCAAGAGCTACGTCAAGGCGCGGATGCTGACCCATGACCCGGATCAGGCCCGCCGCTACGACGCGGATCCGCTGATCACCCGCGCCATCGCCGTCAACGTGCTGCTCGAGATGCGCGACACGGCCAGGCGCGTGGTCGCCGACGCCGGCGCCATCGACACGCCGACCCTGGTGCTGACCGGCGAGCGCGACTGGGTGGTCGAGAAGGGCGTGCAACGTCGCTTCTTCGCCCGACTCGGCAGCGAGACGAAGACGATGCGCAGCTTCCCGGGGATGTATCACGACCTCCTGCACGAGAAGGAGCGGTCGCTCGTCCTCGACGAGATCAGAGCCTTCCTCGGGCGCGTGTTCTATGCCACGCCCCCGCGCCGAGCGTTGTTGCATGCCGACCGCGACGGCTTCACCAGGCAGGAACACGACCGCCTGACCCGGCCCCTGACCCCGCTCACTCCGCGCTGGCTCGGCTACCGGCTGCAGAGCCTGCTGATGCGAACGCTGGGCCGACTCTCCCGCGGCATCCGCCTCGGCTACCGCACCGGCTTCGATTCGGGCCAGAGCCTCGACTACGTCTACGAGAACCGTCCGCGCGGCGCGCTGCTGCTCGGCAGGTGGATCGACCGCGCCTATCTCGGCAGCCAGGGCTGGCGCGGGATCCGGCAGCGCCGCGTCAACCTGCAGGCGATGCTGGCGCGCGCCATCACCGCGGTCGGCGACGCAGGGCACCCGGTCCGGATCCTCGACCTGGCGGCCGGCGCCGGACGCTACGTCCTGGACGCCCTCGCGGCCGCCCCCGGCATCGACATCGCCGCCGTACTGCGCGACAACACCCAGGCCAACCTCGAGACCGGGCGCGATCTCGCCAAGCGGATGGGCATCGGCAACGCGCGCTACGAGGTCGGCGACGCCTTCGATGCCGCTTCGATCGCCGGCATCGATCCGGCACCGAACGTCGGCGTGGTGTCCGGACTCTACGAGCTGTTCCCGGACAACGAGAGGGTGTCACGCTCGCTGCGCGGACTCGCCACCGCCCTGCGCGCCGGCGCCGCACGAGCAGGCGGCGAGGCGTGGTTCGTCTACACCGGCCAGC
>JAGQRA010000941.1 GCA_020425885.1 Planctomycetota bacterium
AACATCTCCTACGCCCAGATCGCCGAACGCCTGGACCTCACCGAGTCGGCCGTCCGTGGCCTCGTGGCGCGCGGCCTGGCACGACTCGCCGCGATGCTGGGGTGATAACGGTGCCAGGACCAAATGGCACATGTGGCATTTGGTCCTGGCACCGTTCGTTCGAGATCGTCGATCGCGGGCGCACGTTCCGCGGCGTCGAGTTCTCGCCTGCCGGCGGCCTCTTCGCCACGTGCGACAAGAGCGGCGACGTGCTGCTCTGGGGCGCGTCCACGTTCACCCGCGTCGGTGGCCGATCCCGCATCCGGACACGGTGATCGACGCCGCGGCGGCCCGTCCTCAGCGGACCGTCATGGCCTGATAGGTCGACAACCGGATGCCGCCGGCAAGGGCCGTCGAGCCGATCGCCTGCAGGCCGATGCGGAAGCCTACCAGGATCGGGTCGTTGGGCACGGCGTAGGCGAACGTCGCCTGCCCCTGAGCCTGGACGACGGCGTTGCCGAACAGCACCGCCGATGCCGGATCGAGCACGTGCACGCCGTAGGGCGGCACCGGCAGCGGCGTCGCCAGCTCCTGCCAGCCGACGAACAGGAACACGCCTTCGCCGGGCGTCCACTGCACCGCCACCGCGCCGCTGCCGCCGGGGGCGAACGCGGCGGCGGAGTCGGCGACGGTGACGACTGGGGTCGCCATCGTCGGCTCCATGTCGCCGTTGTCGGGCAGCTGGTCGCCGTCGACGTCGCCCGTGTAGTCGAACATCGTCATCATGCCACGCGCCATGTGCTCGACGTCGTGGCAGTGGAACAGCCAACGGCCCGGGTTGTCCATCTCGATCTGCACCTGCGCCGAGCTGAACGGCTGCCCGCTCGGGCGGATCAGCACGGTGTCCTTGACCGGCGGCGCGGTCGTGCCACCGGCGGTCCCCATGAGGCGGAAGTAGTGCCCGTGGATGTGCATCGGGTGGAACATCTGCATCATCGTCATGCCGCTGTTCGTCATCGACAGCTGCACCTCGTCGCCGGCCGCGACCACGAACGGCGTCACGTTCGGCCAGGTCTGGCCGTTGATCGTCCACAGCATGCCGACGCCGGGGCCGCCGCCGATGTGACTGAGCACGGCGTTGTAGCTGCGGTCGGGCGTCGCCGTGATCGGCGTCACCGGGAAGTAGGCGGCCAGCTGGGCGTAGCTGAGCAGCGTCCCCGTCGACAGGTTGGCGGGCACGAAGGTCGGCGATGGATGCGGCTGCGTCTGACCGGCGTACTGGACGACGGCGCGCACCAGCGTCTGGGTCCGATTGTCGATCGCCGACGCCGCCAGGCTCCAGGTGCCGGGGTTGTTGCAGTCGACGATGACGTCATAGCGTTCGCCCATGCCGATCGGCACGGCCTGCACCGTGACCGGTTGCACGCGGTTGCCGTCGGCGTGCGTGACCGTCATCGGATGGCCGTCGAGCGCGAACACGTAGCTCTGGATCGCCGATGCGTTGACCACGCGCAGGCGCAGCTGCTGCCCGGGCTGCACCACGATCGCGGTCTGGCCCTGGCTGCTGCTGCCGTTGATCAGGTGGCCGGTGAACGTGCCGCCGAGCGGGTTGCGCCAGTCGTCGAGCACGATCGTCTGCTCGATGTCGAACTGCGGGTCGTTCGCCGAGTTCGCCGGGTCGACGATCAGCACCCCGTGCAGACCGGCGTCGATCTGCGTGCCGTGCACGTGCGGATGGTAGAAGTAGGTGCCGGGGTGCAAGCCGTCGAGCTCGTAGAGGAACTCCTGGCCCGGCGCGACCGCCGGGCGCGAGATGCCGGGCACGCCGTCCATGCCGAGCCGAACGGGCTGGCCATGCCAGTGCACCGTGCTCGGCTCGGGCAGGTCGTTGTGGAAGCGCACGCGCAGCGTCTGCCCTTCGGTGATGCGCAGCGTCGGTCCGGGCAGCGTGCCGTTGTAGAGCCAGGCGTTGACCGACTGGCCCGGCGCGACCTGGGCGGTGCCGGGCGCGGCGGTCAGGTCGATGACGGGGTTCTGGGCGAGGAGGGGAATGGCGATCGCGATGGCGACCGCAGGCAGCAGGCGGGTCATGGGCAGAACGGTGGTTGGGCAGTTTGGCCGCGAGAGAGTATGGCACGCGTCTGCCGCTTCCATGGGCTCTTCACCCCCGGTGCATCGCCACCGTTCGCCTCGACGTCCGGTCCGGAGGTGACCCGATCCGCGACGCCGCTGTCAT
>JAGQRA010000942.1 GCA_020425885.1 Planctomycetota bacterium
ACCTTCGAAGGCCAGCTCGAGCCGGCGCAGCAAGACGCCGCGCAGGACCTGCTCGCGCACGACATCGGTATCCTGGTCGCTCCACCCGGGGCCGGCAAGACGGTCGTTGGTGCCCACCTGATCGCGGCAAGGGGGCGCAATGCCCTGGTGCTCGTACATCGGACGCAGCTGCTCGACCAATGGCGCGCACAGCTGGCCCTGTTCCTCGGGATCGAGAAGAAGGCCATCGGCGCGGTCGGATCCGGACGGCGCAAGGCAACCGGTCAACTGGACGTCGCGATGATCCAGAGCCTCGTGCGCCGAGGTGAGGTGAACGACCTGGTCGCCGGGTACGGACACGTGCTCGTGGACGAGTGCCATCACATCTCGGCCGTGTCCTTCGAGAGCGTGATGCGTGAGGTGCGCGCCCACTTCATGACCGGGCTGACGGCGACACCGCAGCGGCGCGACGGGCATCACCCGATCCTCGAGTTCCATCTCGGGCCGGTCCGGCACCGGGTTCATCCGAGAGGGCTCGCGGGGCAACACGAGTTCTCGCGTCGCCTGATCGCGCGCGAAACGGCGTGGCAGACACCAGAATACGAAACGTCACCGAGGATCCAGGACCTCTACCGGCAAATGGCCGACGACGACGAGCGCAATCGGCAGATCGTCGACGACGTGATCCAGGCCCTCGAGGAGAGACGGTCGCCAATCCTGCTGACGGAGCGACGGGACCACCTCGAGCTCCTCGCCAATCAACTCGGGGGCGCCACCAAGAACCTCATCGTGCTCCGGGGCGGCATGGGGAAGAAGCAGCGGCGCGAGTGCCAGGAACGGATGGCGAGCATCCCCGGCGACGAGGAACGCCTGGTGCTGGCGACCGGCCGGTTCATCGGTGAAGGCTTCGACGACGGGCGACTGGACACGCTCTTCCTGACCATGCCCGTGTCCTGGAAGGGCACGCTCGTGCAGTATGCCGGTCGGCTGCACCGCCATCATTCGTCCAAGACCGAGGTTCGGATCTTCGACTACGTGGACTCCCGTGTCCCGATGTTAGCGCGGATGTTCGACAAGCGCTTGGCGGGCTATCGAGCCCTGGGATACGAACTCGCAGGCGCCGAACGAGACGGCGTCGCGTCCTCGTCCCCCTCGGAGCCCGTCATCGAGTACGACGAGGGTCCCTCGGTGGACCCCACGCCCGACTTCGACACCCCCTGGAATGGTGAGAGCCAATGAACCGCCGAGCCACCAAGAGGTCGCCCCACGCAGGGCGTGCAACCAAGGGCCGCAACTCAGCGAGACCGAAACCGACGCCGGCAGCTGCCTCGAAGATCCTTGCCAACGTGAGCGCTGAAGACGGCATGGCCGCACTGCGCGCCCTCGCAGGCCGTCACCCTGAGCTGATCCCCGAGATCGAACAGATCGTCCGCGAGAACACCTCGACGATCACACATGAGGACATCGCCGACGAAGTCGTCGCCGTATTCGCCGAACTCACCATGTTCGACCTCGACAGACCCAACGCCGCCGACCCATTCGGCTACGAGAGCCCCACCGACAAGGCCTGGGACGTCGTGACGGAGACGATCCAGCCGTTCGTCGAAGCCACGCACCGTCTGGCCAAGATGGGATTGGTCGCCGCCGCGGTGACTCACTGCCAGGGCACGCTCCTGGGTCTCTACCGTTCGGACCGCGAGCAGGTAAGTGAACTGCTCGAGTGGGCTCCCGATGCGTTGTCCGAACTCTCCGACGAGCCGCTGAAGGCTCTGTCAGCTGTTCGACGGCGCACCATGCCCGGGAAGAAGATCACCGTGGGAAAGGCGCTGAAGGAGTTCGCCAGAGAGAACCTCCCGGAATGGGGATGGCTGCAGAAGTGATCGGCGTCATGCACCCGGCTCAACACCAGGACATCGGGCGGCTACGATTCGCGTCATGACGGGACGGGAACGCGGCCTGTACGAAACCCTGATCACCGAGGCAGTCGAGGCCGGCCTGCGCGAACTGGACGCGCAGCTGTGCGCCCGCCGCGATGAGTTCCGTGTCGCGGAAGCCGCAGACCGGATCGCGCTGCACATCGGGTCCATCATCAGGCGCGCCGTCGCGGCGAAACCGGAGCGCGAGCGAGTTGAGGCCAGCATCCAGCTCGCCCGCACGCTCGTGCGCCAGATCGACGACTTCGCCCGCGGCCATGATGTCGCGGGGGACGCGCCGATCACACCCGGCAGCGTGTTGCGTGCCATCGCGGCGCTGCAGCCGGATGGCACCCCGGAGTCCATCCGCGAGCCCCTCATCCCGCTCCTCGACACTGCCCTGCTCACCAATGCCCCGGGCGAGCCGCGGGTTGGCAACCAGCTGCTCGCCGAGGTCCACTCCGCAGACCGGATCGATGTGGTCATGGCGTTCATCCGTCGGTCGGGCATTCGCCCGCTGCTCGACGTGCTCCGCAGCCACTGTGAGCATGGTCGAGCACTGCGCGTTCTCACGACGACCTACACCGGGTCGACCGAACTGGCGGCTCTCGAGGCCCTGCGCGAAGTCGGAGCGGACGTGCGCGTGTCCTATGACATCAGCACGACGCGCCTGCACGCGAAGGCATGGCTGTTCCACCGACGGTCCGGCTTCTCGACGGCCTACATCGGCTCATCCAACCTCACCCACTCTGCACAGGTGTCCGGCCTCGAGTGGAACGTCCGCGTATCCGGGGCGCGCAACCCCGACGTGATCGAGAAGGTCAGCGCCGTCTTCGATTCCTACTGGAATGGCGGCGACTTCGTGCCCTTCGCACGAGACGACTTCGTCGAGCGCACCAAGTCCTCGAGCACGGCAGGACCGACGTTCCTCCTCAGTCCCATCGAGATTCGCCCCTACCCGTTCCAGGAGCGGTTGATCGAGCAGCTCGAGGTCGCGCGCGAGCGCGGCCACCACCGCAACCTCCTCGTCGCCGCGACCGGCACCGGCAAGACCGTCATGGCGGCGATCGACTACGCAAGGCTGCGCACGACGCTGCCCCGGAGTCGGCTCCTCTTCGTCGCCCACCGGGAGGAGATCTTGAAGCAGAGCCTTCTGACGTTCCGTCACGCCGTTCGCGATCACGCGTTCGGCGAGCTGTGGGTGGCAGGGCGTAGGCCGACCGGGTTCGACCATGTGTTCGCCTCCATCCAGAGCCTGCACGCCTCCGGCCTCGATAGCCTGGATCCGCACCACTTCGACGTGGTCATCGTCGACGAGTTCCACCACGCCGCGGCGCCGACCTACCGGGCCCTGCTCGACCATGTTCGGCCAATCGAGCTCCTCGGCCTGACCGCTACTCCCGAACGCAGCGACAACTTGCAGATCCTCGACTGGTTCGACGATCGCATCGCCGCCGAGCTGCGACTATGGGACGCCATCGACCAGCATCGCCTGTCTCCGTTCGCCTACTTCGGGATCCACGACGGACTCGACCTGCGCGACATCCCGTGGAAGCGCGGGCGGGGCTACGACATCGCGGCGCTGTCCAACCTCGTGACCGCCAACGACGTCTGGGCCAACATCGTCCTCTCCCAGCTCGGCAAGTACGTCGACGATCACACCCAGATGCGTGCGCTCGGCTTCTGCGTGAGCGTGGAGCACGCGCGCTACATGGCCACGGTGTTCAACCGCGCCGGCATCCCGGCTGTCGCCGTGTGGGCCGACAGCCCCAGGGCCGACCGCGAGGCGGCGCTCAGGGATCTCGAGCAGCGGCGCCTCAACATCGTGTTCTCGGTAGACCTCTTCAACGAAGGCGTCGATGCCCCGACCGTCGACACGCTGCTGTTCCTGCGCCCCACGGACAGCCCCACCCTGTTCCTGCAGCAACTCGGCCGCGGTCTCCGCCGTAGCCACGGCAAGATGATGTGCACCGTGCTCGACTTCGTCGGCCAGCACCGCAAGGAGTTCCGTTTCGACCGACGATTCCGGGCGTTGCTCGGCGGCACGCGCAAGGACCTGCAGGATCAGTTGGAACGTGGATTCCCGTTCCTGCCAGCCGGCTGCCACATGGAACTCGATCGGGTCGCGACCGAGTTCGTGCTGGAGAACCTCAAGGCATCGATCCCTTCACGCTGGGCGGCGAAGACCGAAGAACTCCGCGTCCTGGCGAACGCCACCGACGGCCCCGTATCCCTGGCGCTCTACCGGCAGCACTCGGGACTCGACCTCGAAGATCTGTACGCCGGCAACAAGTCATGGTCAGACCTGCTCGAGGCCGCAGGACTTCCCGTGCACGCCGCCGGCCCCGAGGAGTCCACACTGCGACGTGCCTGCGGCCGACTGCTGCACATCGACGACATGGTACGCATCGACGGCTACCGGCAGTTCCTCAGCAACGATGAGCCTCCCGACGCTTCGAACCTGACGCCTACCGACGCCCGCCTGCTGCGCATGCTGGTCGGCACCATCACCGACAAGGCCGTCGCCAGATCCACGAGCCTGGCTGCAGGCTGCCGGCTGCTGTGGCAACACCCGCAGGTTCGCGCCGAGGTCCTGGAGTTGTTGAACGTACTGGCCGAGCGCGTGGACCACCTGCATCACTCCCTGCCCACGCATCCGAACACGCCGCTCCGCGTGCACGCGCGCTACTCGCGCATCGAGATCCTGGCGGCGCTCGGAATCGGCGACGGGGCGAAGGTTGCCCCCTGGCAGACCGGGGTCTACTGGGCCGAGGAGGCGGGCGCCGACCTGCTGGCGTTCACGCTGGACAAGACGAGCGGTCAGTTCTCGCCGACTACACGCTACCGCGACTACGCGATCAGCCGTGAGCTCATCCACTGGGAAAGCCAGTCGACGACTCGCGCGAACAGCAAGACCGGCCGCAGGTATCAGGAGCACGTCAAGCTCGGAACCTCGGTCATGCTGTTCGCCCGACTCCGGGCCAGCGATCGGGCGTTCTGGTTCCTCGGTCCGGCGACCTACCAGAACCACGAATCCGAACGTCCGATGGCCGTGACCTGGAGAGTCGAACACGCGCTGTCGGCGGACCTGTTCGCTGCGTTCGCCGCGGCGGTCGCGTAGTTCGCGAGCAGCACCCAGCTAACCTCATCCCGGCGGCACTCCATATCTTCGTATGGCCCGCGCCAGCTCCTCGCCGACACCGGTGCATATCCGACCGCAACGCTCGACGACCTCGGCAGCACGCTGCCTTCTCTGGCCATCCACCTTCGCAAGCCCGAGGCATTCGAGCCAGGACGCGCCTACGCGTGACCAGTCGACGCCGAACTCCCAGTACCCGCCTTCGTCCGCGAAGAACACGATGTCGAGTTCGCAGGTACTCGCCTGCGCCATCAGCTCGAACAGCAACTCGAACGCCACCAGGACGTCGACGGCTCCACGACGTCGTGACGAGAGAGCCACGCACCGGCCCAGCATGCGATTGAGTTCTGCAATCCAGGCCGCCGTGCCATTGGAGTACTCGGTGCAGTTCTTCGAGTTGACGTTGAATGTCTCGAAGTAGTCGCCATGGCGACTGGCTGCGACGAACTCCTCGACGGCGACCCGCAGCCGATTCGGCGTGTTCACCCTGGCCGCGGGTGCCTCGGAGCGAAGTTCATCCAGCCTCATGTAGCGGCCCATCAACTGCTCCAGCTTCGCCGACGACAGCAAGTCGAGCGCATCGTCGAGCATCGAGAAGATCGTGCCCTTCGCCTGCGTGCGCAACCGACGGCGCAGCTTCGAGAGATCGATGCGTGGCCCGCTCACGATTGACCTCGCTCCAGTCTCCTCGTCACCACGGTTCCCGACAGGGTCAGCGCGATGCCCCTCGCCGGACTGTGACCGAGCAGCACTACCGGCAAGAGCTGCGGAGCCAGCTTCTCAGGTTGCTTTACTAGGTTCTTTACTAGCCCGCGCCATTCAACCGCTTCTAGTAAAGCCCCAACCAGCCTTCTTAAAGGCACTTCCGACACCGCGCTGCTCCAACACGGCCGTTTCGACGCTCTGCTACCGCACGCCATGAGACTAGCCATCTCGCGACCGACTCACCCATTTCGGTTCACCGCGGGTGCCGCGGTTCTCGATCTGCCCCCCACGCCGCAGCTCCTGGACGAGGTTGCGCACCCTCACCCGCTTCTGCTCGTCCGTCAACCGGTCGGGCAGCTTCGGGATCAGCACGTCGTCGATCTCCTTGCGCCCGACCGGCCCATGCGTGCGAACCAACTCCATCACCAGATCCAGGTAGTACTGCTTGTCGAACCCTCGCTCCCGAATATGCCGCGCCGCTTCGCCAGTCACCTTCGCGATGGCTTCCGACACGATGATGTTCGGGTAACGCCCTTCGACCAGGCCCGCGGCCTTCAACTCCCTATGCTCCTCGCGTGAGACACGACGCCCCTTTTGCACACGGTCCAGCAACATCACCTGCGGCAAGCTCAGGTCGGACTGCTGCATCAGCAACCGCGTGTAGCGCTCGTCGAGGATGCGGCCGGGGATGGTGACGCGCACCTCACCTTTCGTTCCGAGATCGTAGTCAGGCAACGGGAATGACCTCCGCCGCTGCGTCTCGAACATGCGCTTGATCCCGCCGCCCTGCGTGTCGATCAGGTTGAGTTCGACCATCGCGTCTGCCAGGAACGGGTTGCGGTAGACGGGCTGCGGCGCGTCCTGCGCGATCACGCTTTCGACGCTGCCGGGTAAGAACTCGCCGACGTTCGTCACCAGCACACGATCGGGGAACTCGACGACCGTGATGCGTCCCTGCCGGAGGTAGTCCTGGTGTGCGATGCTGTTGTGCAACGCCTCGCGAACGACCCAGGGGTCGTACTGGGTCATCTCCTGCGGGAACAGCGTGCCGCTCGGCAACGTTCGCACGGTCAGGTTGCGCAGGCGCCGCAGCAGTCGGTCGCCCGCGAGCAAGAACGGTGGGCCGATGTGCTCGTAGTCGAGTTCGCGGTTGTCCTGGTCCTTCAGGATCCACGACACCTTGGCGACAGCAGGCGACAACAACGTCGCGGACTCGGGGCGACCGAGGAGTAGGACCGCTGCGTTGGTGACATTTCCTTGGCGAAGCACCCTCGCCTTGTTGAGGAACGTCACGTCATCCCACGCACCAACCTCGTCAGCCTGCCCGGGATGCTTGACCACGAACTGAGCGCGCGCCGTGCTGATGGCCTCGGGATCAAGGTCGGCCAACGACGCCCCGGCACAGACCTCGGACGACCAGTCGCTGCCTCGCGTCCAAAGTCCGCGCGCCTTCTCCGGGTGCTTGTTGAGCTCGACGAGGCTGTTCCCCGTCCGCGCCCAAGCGGTGCCTTGGAAGGTGACCGGCTGTTCACGTGCGGGTCCAACCGCGAGCACGACAACACGACCATCCGGATGCTCGACAACGTGCGGCTCCACACCCGGGTTCGGGCGGAGCCCGGCGGTGATCCACGGCATCAGACCCTGGTTGCCCTTCGCCTTCGTCGCGTACGGATCGAAGGCCGTCCCCACGACCGCTTGGGTCTCGTCGTCCACGCCGAACACGAGGTAGCCGAGCGGCTCACGGCGCAGCGCCGCTTCATTCGCGAGAGCCGACAGATAGGCACCCAGCTTCTCCGGAGCCAGATGACTGCGCTTGAAGTCGAACCACTCGACTTCGGCAGGCATCGCGCGCAGGCGATCGACAAGGGCGATCAGTTCGGATGGACTCACTCGGCTACGATCAAGACGACGAAACGCGGAAGACGGAGTAGCCGTACAAGAACGGCTCGCACCGTCGCGGACAAGCGACAACCCTGCAGGCTCATCATCATGAGCCGCCGGCTTGTGCCAACTTGCTGCCAGGAATGCGCCCCGAACATGCCCTCAGGTGTCCTCATCGCGTTCGCAAATCGCATCGCGCGGTTCCTCCGAAGCCTCCTCGACATCCTCACTTGCCCGCCCCTGACCGCCACCGTCCGCACCCGCCCCCTCACCCCCCGCCGCAGTTCCCAAGCTGAATGTCGTCGGTTCGATCCCGATCACCCGCTCCATTGCTGTAATACGCTGTCGTCGCATTGCTTGTGGGCATCCTGCAAGAGGATCCCAGGGCGGCTACCAAGCCCTGATACGGCTCAAGGGAAACAGGGCAAGCTCGCCTAAGCGACTTGATTTCCATTAGTTGCGGCATCCCTCCGGTCGGCGACGAGACACTCAGCCAAGGAGGCTGAATGTCGCCACGTCGGCTCTTGAGGCAGGCCGTTTCGCTGCAGTCGCTTACGCGACTTCGGCAGACCGGGGGGAATCCCCGTGTGCCAACATGATGCCTGGAAGTCGCGGCCCAGGCAGCGCCAAGCCGCCGGCGACTCCGCAGCACTCGAACAGGGAGCGATGACGGGCAATCCGTCGCGGAAGCTACCTTGGCGAGCAGCCGTCCCTCCATGAGCCGCGCCGACGTAAGCGTCCGGTGACGCCACCCGGCCGACCGTTGAAACTGCAGGCCCGCGCTGTTCAGGCGTCCTTGTTCGCGGCCCGCGCCTTCGCCCAGCCCCACGGGGTGAGTTCGGCAACGCGCGAC
>JAGQRA010000943.1 GCA_020425885.1 Planctomycetota bacterium
CCATCAGGTCGTAGTCGGTCATCAGGTCCTCGAGCCGCACGACCAGGACGCCCGGGGACCCGGTCGGGATCTTGCCCATCATCTGCAGGATGCGCCCGGCGCTGTGGTCGATCTCGAAGAGCTGGCGCTCCTCGTCGGTGCGGAGGCTGCGCAACGCCTGCTGGTAGGTCGCTCCGCCGAACTCGTCGTCGGGCTCGTGCAGCCACTCTTCGCCGGCATCGAGGTGGTACTTGACGCAGCTTATCACGACATCCCGCGGATCCCGGACGATGAAGGCGCAGCGTTGATCCCGGTCATCCGACAGCATGCCCTTCTCCCACAGGAAGCGTGAGCTGTGGTGGAAACAGAGGTCCCAGACCTTGGGCGGCTTCGGCTGGTCGTGCATCCGCCAGACGCGCAGGTCGGTGTCGCGCTCCAAGCCTCCGAGCACCTGGGACATCAGGGTCGTGCCGGTCTTGTGAAACGTGCCGAGGAAGGAAGCGTTCGGTGTCATGATCTGAGTCTCGGGACGCCGCAACGTTGCGCAACGTCGATGAAGAAGCGGGAACATCCAGCGCCGCTGCGGCGCCCCTCTGGGTGATCCTCCAGCCGTGTCCGCGGGTGGGGGGCACGGCGCGCCGGGACAGCGAGGGGCCGGCTTGATGCGGGGCTCTGCCCCCTCTTCATCGCCCACCCGCTTCGAGTTCCCGGATCCGTCGCAGCGCGGAGTCCAACTGCTCGACGACGTGGAGCCCCTGTTCGCCCATCGCTTCGAGTTCGGAGCTCTTGGCTTCGAGCTGATCACGCAGCGTCTCTTCGCGTTGCCGGCCGGCGTTGGCCATGGTGGCAATGGTCGCTTCCAGGGCGGCGAGGCGGTGGTCGATTCCCTCGAGGCGATCGAGGATCTCGCGGAAGACGGTGCGGAACAGCATGGCGTTGTCGATTCTCGGCGCGCACGGTAACAACGCGGCCGAGACCATGCACGCATCGCGTCCGAACCTCGGGCGGGCCAGCTCTTTGCCTGTGCGCCTCGTCTCGCCTGGGCTAGCATCTCGGCGCCCATGCGGATCGCCCTCCTGTCGCACACTGCCCACACCGTGGCCGGCGCCGTGGACGGTATCGATCCCGCAGTGCTGCTGCATGCGAGGGCGCTGATCGAGTTGGGCCACTCGGTCGAGGTCTTCGCCGCGGTCGTGGACGGTGGCGGCGACGGCGTCCGCCCCAGGGAGCTGGTGAGGGGCGTTCCCTGCACCCGATATCGGCGGAACGGAGCCCTGCGTGAGGCTCTGGTCGGAGACGGTCACTTCGGGCTTGCCCGGGTCGCCGAATCGCTCGTCGAGACGAGCTATGCCCTGGCCTGCGTTCGCCGGGCGTTGCGCCGGGAGGAGTTCGACGTCGTCGAGATCGTCGGTGACGGCGCCGCCGCCGGCCTGGTGGCGTTGTGTGACGGCCTGCCGGCGTTGGTCCGTTCGAACGGAGTCTGGGCGGCGGCTGGCAGCACGGCCGAACGTCTCGGCGCCTCGCGGCTTGCCCGGATCGGAATGGCCGCGGCGCGCTCGGTCAGCGTGCCATCGTTCTGGCTGCGTGACGAGCTCGCGCATCGCGGAGTCTACAGCGGTGCCTTGGTCGTGCCGGACGGGATCGAATTGCCGCCGGATGCCGTGCATGCTGCCGCTGACGGGAAACGGTTGTTCGTCTGGTGGGACGGCGACAGCGGCTCGGTCGAGCCAATGGTCGCGGTGATCGCGAAGCTGCTCGGCGATCACGAAGGACTGAGCGTCACCTTGTCCGGGCCGAAGGCCGGTGATCGGATCCTGACCGGCCTGCGGTCGCGCGCGGGTGGTCGTGATGACCTTGGCGCAAGGGTGTCCTCGGTCGACGCCTCCGCCGGCCTGCCGGCCGTACCGTCGATCGGACTGTTCTGGTTCGGATCGGCGCCGGTATGTCCCGCGATGCTGCTCGCGGCGATGGCGGCGGGGATGCCGCTCGCCGTGCACGGCGCAGGCGCGGTGGCCGAGGCGGCGCGCGACGAACTCGATGCCCTGCTCTGCAAGGACGAGGACTCCGTGCTGCCGAGATTGAACCGCCTGCTCTCGACCCCGGGCCTGCGTGCCCGGCTGTCGAAGGCGGCCCGTCATCGCGCTGCGTCCCGCTTCGATCCGTTGGCCTGTGCCGAGCGGCGACTGCAGGCCTACGGACTCGCCGTCACCGGGCGGGCGAATCGCGCCGGGCACGTTGCCGGCGACGACGGCGCCGTCGTCCTCGGTCCTGCCAACTGGTTCGATGCCTGGTGGTTGGCGGGGACGGAGCGGCAGCCGACCGGGTTCGACCGCGATGAGGCCGGTCGGATCAGATTGCTGGATCTCGACTACGACGAGCTGAAGGTCGTCGAGGCGGTGCTGACGCGTGCCTGGAGCGACGGGCCCAAGGACTGGAGCGCCGCCGAATGGGCGGAATTGCGCGAGCTGCAGGGGCAGATGCTGGATCACTTCGATGGCATGAGGCGTCATCAGGAAGGTGGTGCGACCGCCGCCGACTCCAGGGTCGAACTCGCATTGCCGTCGACCGATCACCGGATGCTCGCCGCGGATCAGCCTGGCTACCTGCTGAGCGAGGCCTGGCGCCTGCAGCATCACGCCGGCTATGCCGCCTGGCTTGCCGACGTGATCAGGCGGCGCGACTTTGCAACCCGTGCCCGTGAGAACGTCCACCTGCGGCGCATCGCCATCGAGGCCGCGCGGTTCGTTCCGGGCAGTGCCACCTTCGACGTGCTGCGCAGGGTCTATCGTGACCGGCGGTGTCGCGACCGTGTCGTCGAGGCCGACCGCGAGTATCTCGCCCAACATCCCGGGGCGAACACGTTCGCCAGCGGCCTCGCCGAGCTGGGGCTGCATGCACCGATGGCGAGTTCCCGGTTCCCGGTGCCGCGGCGTCGGCATCGCCGCACCGCGGTCACGGCCGCCCCCAGGATCACCGTCGTGATCCCGTCCTATCGACACGAGGCGTACGTTCGCCTCGCCATCGAGAGCTGCCTGCGGCAGACGATCGCCGACGTGCGCGTGCTCGTCGTCGATGACAGGAGCCCGGACGGGACGGTCGCGGCTGCCAGGGCGATCGACGACCCCCGCCTCCGCGTCGAAGTCAACGAGGCCAACCTCGGCCTCGGTGCGAGCGTGCTCGGCGCGCTCGAGCTCGTCGACACGCCGTTCGTGGCGTTGCTCAATTCGGACGATCTGTTCCATTCGGAACGACTGGAGCGGTGTCTTGCCGCCTTCGAGGCCGAGCCCGAGGTGGCGTTGGTGGCGACGGGTTTCGCCGTCGTCGACCGGGCCGGCATGGTGCTGACGCACGAGACGTCCTGCGCGGCGGAGATCGGGCCAAAGGCCCACGGCTGGATACGTTGGTTCGGCGCGATTGCGCGTGATGAGCTGCGACGACCCGAGGACTGGGTCTCCTTCGAGGTCCTGTTGCGACACAACGTGCTCGCGACCAGCTCCAACATGGTGTTCCGCACCGACTGGCTGCGTCGGCACATGCCCGAAGCGAGCCGGCTCAAGTACTGCCTCGACTGGCAGCTGTTCCTGCAGGCCGCGATGGAAGGCTCGCTGCAGATGGTCGAGGGTCAGTTGCTGGCCTATCGCCTGCACGATGCGAACACCGTCTGGTTCGCCGAGGGCGGTCGCGCCGACTACGTGTACGAGGTCAACAGGGTGGTCGATCGCGTGCTCGGGCAGTGGTTCGAGCGCGCCGTGGCCGCCATGGGCGCCGCCGCCGCCGTCGAACGGCTCGCCCGGCTGCTCGAGGACGATGTCCGCGCCCACGGTGAGACCGACGGACTGGCCCTCTATCTGTCGGATCTCGTCGGTCGTCATGCGGCAGGGGGCCTCGATCCCGAGGCGGTCTCGTTGACGGCGTTGGCCGAGGCCGCGCTGCGGCGGAAGACCTATGCTCGCGTCACCGACGGCCTCGACGTCGATCCGTGGGACCTGCCATGGCGGCTCCAGGCTGGTGATCGCTGGCGCATCGAACGTGACGTCGCGGATGGTCTCGGCGCGCGGGCAAGGTCGCTCGACAACGAGTGCGCGCGGCTGCGCCTGGATCTCGATTCCATCAAGGCCGAGACCGAGGACCTGCGGTCGATGCGGCAACGGACCGAGCCCGAGATCCAGGATCTGCGCGGCCAGGTGCTCGCGATGCGTGCCGCCCACCGCGAGCTCGAAGCGAAGGCCAAGGCGGCGGCTGCCGACCAGGTCCGCAGTGCGCAGCAGGTTGCTTCGCTGCGCCTCGAGGCCGAGCGCCAGGCAGAGTCGATCGCCCGTCTCCGATCCCTGGCCGAAGAGCGCCTCGGGCTCCTCTCGGAGCGTCGCCGCGAGCTGGCAGAGTGTGAGCGGCGCCTCGACGAACACCGACGCCTGGTGGCCGAGCGCGATCAGCGCCTCGACAAACGCCGGCAGCTGCTGGCCGAGCGCGATCGACGCCTCGACGAACATCGACAGCTGCTGGCGGAGCGGGATCAACGCCTGGAGGACCGTCGGCGCGAGATCGCACAGCTCGTCGGCAGTCTGGAGCAGGGACGGAGTGAAATGGCTGCCATCAGCGGCGAGCTCGAGGCGGCGAGGCAGTCCGTCGCGAGCCTCGGCCTCGAACTTCAGGCGCGCATGGCGGAGATCGCGAGCCTGCTCGGCGAGCGCGAAGAGGCCCGGTCGCAGGCCCGACTCGAAGGGCGACTGCGCCATCGGGCGATCGTCGCCGCGCTCGCCGCGCACGCCGACCTGAGAGCCCGGCTCCGATCCCCGTCGTGGCGTCTGGGCGACACCCTGATGCGACGGATCGGAGTGCTAGGGGCCTACAAGACCCTCGCCGGCTGGATGCGGCGGTTGGCGGCCGCCGGGCGGCGGGGGGGGTGGCATCTGCAACGGTTCGCCACCGCAGCCGGGCGCGAGCGGTCCGGGGTCATCGTGTTTGCGGATGCCGATGCCGGTGGGATGCTCGACGAACGCGTCCTCCGCTGGCTGCGGCCCGTGGGGCGCGAGCCCCGTCGTCTCGTCGGTTGGACCGATGGCCTGTTGCGGCAGACGGCCCGCGACATCGGGCGCGGGCTGTGGTTGGCCGATGACGCCCGGCTGGCGGCCTCGGATCGCGATTACTTCCGGCGGCGGAATGCGACCGGAGTCGAGGCCTTGGAGCTGCTGTTCGAAACGAATCCATGGCTCCGCCGGGCCTGGCGTGGGGCTCGGATCGCGAAGACCACGCGTTCGCGGGTGGCGATCGCGCAGGGGCTCGCCGGCGGAGCCGTACAGGCCTACGCGGCCAAGCTGCTGTGTGGCGTCCGCTGCGTTCTCGTCCTCGGTGACGAGGATCTGTCCGATCCGGGGTTTGCCGCCGCGGCCACGGCCGCGATCTTGCGCGCGGCGGACGTGATCGTGGCCGATTCCGACCTGGTCCTGCGAGCGGTGGAACGGCTCGCCGGTTCGCTGCCGGAGCGGGCGGTGATCCGCTGGGCGGTGCCGGCCGCCGAGGGCGCCGTGGTCCAGGCAGCCGAGGCCCGGCACAGCCCGCTGCGTTGCTTCGTGCACTGGTGCGCTGCGATGCGGGTCGACCCCGAAACACTCGTCGAGGGTGTTCGTCTGGCGGCTGCGGGCGGTCTCGAATTGCGGGTGGACGTCGTCGGTCGTCCGGGCAGCGATGCGGAAGCCCTGCATCGCCGGCTGATGTTCGAAGACCGGCTGCAGGAGGCCGGGGTCGCGGCGCGATTCCGCCTGCATGGTGAGGTGGCGCCAGCGGCGCGGCGGCGCCTCCTGCGCGACAGCGATGTGGTGCTTTGGATCGGTCGTTCGATGGCGGCAGCAGGCCTGCCGTTCGCGATCGTCGAGGCGATGGCGGCGGCGCGACCCGTGATCGCATCCGCCGTGCCCGAGTTGACCTGGGTGCCGGCGTTGGCAGAGCAGACATTCCTCGTCGAACCCGGCGATGCCGGGGCCTTGGCCACGGCATTGCAGGCTCTGGCTGCGGATCCGGCAGCCGGTACCGGCCGGGCCGAGGCTGCGCTGGCGCTCCTGGCGGCGAATGCCCGGGACGATCCGGGTCTGGTATGACGAGCGGCGCGATGGATCGTCGCGACTGCGGCGACCGCCGACTACCAGTCCGACGAGGACTCGTAACCGCAAGCGATCAGCGTTTCGCCGGCGATGTCCTTGAAGATCGCCTTCTGCTCCGCGGACCATGCCAGCCACCGACCAACGGGCTTGAAGTGGGCGGGCTTCGCGTCGGCTTTCCAGCGATCCGCGTTCGAACCCTCGAACTCCGAGGAGCCCTTGACGAGGACATTGGTCGCGATCTTCTCGAAGGGGTAGACCTCGGGATCGAGCTGCAGCGCAAGGCAGACACCTCGCACGAAGGCTTCGGAGTCGGCCGTCGCGGCCTCGTAGGTGCAGTAATGCACCGGTCGCTGTTGTGACAGCAGGAGGTCTCGGGTTCGGAGCATCATCTGCGCGTTGTTGGCCCAGTCCTTGGCGGCGGCCGAGAAGTCCCATTGCGGCCAGGTCTTGACGACGGACGAGACCACGTCGCGTCCGTCGCGCATCAGGAGCAGCAGGTGCTCCTGGGGGAAGTAGGCGAAGAAGTGATCGAGGTAGTCGGTGCTGGGCTGGGTCATCAGGATGCGCTGACCCGGGGCCGCAGCCTGCAGGTAGGCGGCGAACGCGGTGCCGAGCAACGCGCACAGGCCACTGTCGCCGAGCCGCTCGCGGTTGAAGTGATAGCGCTCGAAGAAGGCCTCGGTCATGCGGTGCATGCTGGCGGATTGCGTCAGCAGCGGGATCTCCCAGATGTCGCGCGGATGACGACGCAGGTGCGGATGCAGCGCGAGCAGGTTGGTGACGAATTGAGAACCGGAACGCGGCATGACCCCGAACACGAACAGCCCGGGATTGGGGCTAACCTCGGCGATCCAGCTGCGGAGATCGGCCGTGATTTCCGGACACGCTACCTCCCGGGCCGTGGCGTATGGATCACCGTCTTGCTTCAAGATTCGTTGGCCTGTGACTCGTGATTTCGAATGCGGGAGAGCGCCCGAACGTCGACGGCCGACAGATGCTAGCTCGGTCCGGAGCTGATTCCACCGCTGCAACATTCTTGCGCATGCGTTGCGTGCACGGCCACCGGGGCCGGGCTAATCTCCGGGGATCGTTCCGGTCGATGGCCTGGAGCGGTTGCCGTTGCAGTAGGTGTCAACGGCAAGTGCAGCTGCGCCCAATGCCGATGACCAACGACCTGCCTCTGACTCTGGCCATGGTGTCCTACAACAAGAAGGACACGATCGACCTCTGCATTGCCTCGGCGGCCCAGGGTACCAGGAAACCTGACCTGATCGTGGTCTCGGACGACGGCTCGAACGACGGGACCCAGGGCACCGCCGAGCGCCACGCCAGGAAGTGGGGCATCCCCTGCCGGGTCATCAAGCACCAGCGCGTCGGCCGCTACCGGCTGCAGGCGATGCGCAATACCTGCGTCAGCAATGCCCTTGATGGCGTCGTGCTGCTCACCGACTCGGATTGCATCTTCGGCCCGTATGCGCTCGAGGCGCACATGGCGATCCACCGCACCCATGGCTGGGCCGTCGGGACCGGCCCTCGCTACGAGTACCTCGAGGGCACCTCGGGACCGTTCATGTCGACCTGCGGCACGCTCGAATACACCCACGTCGACGAGCGTCACTACTGCGTGCCGGTCGGCGCCAACTTCTCGTTCAGGAAGAGCCTGTGGAAGATCCTCGGCGGCTTCGACCGCGTGTTCGACGGCTCGTATGGCATGGATGAGTTCGCGTTCAGTGCCTGCGCCGAGCGGTTCGGTGCCGTCTGTGTCTCCGACCCCCTGGCCTACCTGTTCCACTGCCCGCACGAGTCCGTGTTCGGGAGGCGTGACTCGTCGCGCAACATCGGCGTCTTCAACGATACCTACGGCCGCAGACACGAAGACGAGGAGCGGGACTATCTCGCCCGCGTGATCCCGAGCTACTGGAGCGGCAACCGGCGGACCTCGCTGCTCGGGCCGAAAGAGGAGTTCGACGAGTGGGGGGCGCCCGCGGGTTTCGAGCCGCCGATGCTGCTGCGGCTGAGTCGGACCCTGGCGCCGTTGATCGACCTCGCCGAGAACTGCCTCGAAGTCGGAAGCGCCGGCGCGGTGAAGCAGCTCGGGGACATCACCAAGAACCTCGATTGGCGTCGGCTCGCGCCGGGATCGGTCGCGCTCGGTTTCCTCGAGCGTCTGCACCGTGTCGTGCACAGCGGTCGGCCGCACGCTGAGGTCGCCGACATGCTGCGCGAGTACGTCGATGCCGCGAAGGCGGCCGACCTCGAACTCGCCAGGGCCAATGCCAGGGCCGCCTCGTCATGAAGATCTGCATTCTCAGCTACGAGTACGATCCCTTCCCCGGCGGTGGGATCGCGACTTACCACAACGCCGCCGCCAGGGTTCTTGCCGAGGCCGGCCACGAGGTCCACGTCGTGACGAACTCCGCCCGTCACGGCCGGACCGAGCCGCGTTACGGCCAGCTGAGGTGGACCGAAGGCAACCTGACGGTGCATCGGGTCGAGAGCTTCGACGGCCGCCGCGAACCGGCGCGCAACGTGCAGTTCCTCGACGTCTGCCCCGACCGCTACGCGCCGCGCCAGCGGTTGTGGGCGGCAGAGCCGTCCAACATCGCCGCCAGCCGGGCCGCCGCCTACGTCGAGCAGCTGCACGCCGAGGTCGGTCTCGACGTGATCGAGTGCCCCGAGTTCTTCGCCGAGGCCTTCTACATCCTGCGCGCGCGGAAGAGCGGGCGCAGCGGCCGCTTTCCACCGGTGTGCGTGCACGGTCACATCAGCTCGCGGTTCGCCTTCGGTGCCAATCAGCACATCTGGGAGCTCGGCTACCACCCGCACCGGCAGGTGATGCTGCGCGAGGAGTACTGCGTGCAGGAGGGCGACGCGTTGCTGACCCCGTCGTTCGCGCTCATGCGCCGTTACGAGGAGCTGTTCGGCGATCGGTTGCCTGAGATCCGTCGCACGATCTCGTACTACCTCGAGCTGCCGTCGGGCGATGGCGAGCTGCCCGACGCGCTGCGCAAGGGCGGACCGTTCCTGGTCTGCGTCGGCCGCGTCGAGCCCCGCAAGGGCAGCGATCTGGCGATGAAGGCCTTCGCCCGCCTCGCCGACCGACACCGGGACCTGCGCCTCGTGTTCCTCGGCAAGGAGATGTGGCACCAGGGTGAGTCGGTCGAAGACGTGATCGCCCTGCACGTCCCGGAGCAGCATCGCAAGCGGGTCGTGCGGCTCGGCAACGTGCCGCGGGAGCAGGCCTTGGCGGCGGCGCGCAAGGCGGCCGCGTTCCTGCATCCGGCACCGTGGGACAACTACCCCTGCGCCGTGCTCGAGGCGATGGGGGTCGGCGCGGCCTGCGTCGTGTCGGACCAGGGTGGGCACTCCGAGATGGTCGAGGACGGCGTGAGCGGCGTCGTCTTCCCGGTCGGCGATGACGAGGCCCTGGCGGCCGGCGTCGATCGCATGCTGACCGATGCCGCCTTCGCTGCGGAGGTGCGTCGTCAGGCCGTCGCGAGTGCGCGGCGGATCACCGATCCCGAACGGCTGACGGCGGCCAAGATCGAGATGTTCGAGGCGATGATCGCGGCAGCCGGGGCGGCGTCCGATCCGTACTCGCGTCAGGTCACGGCGCCCGCGGCGAAGTTGCCACCTCTGCCCGGCAGGGGAAAGGTGCTGCTCGACGTCGGCGACCTCAACCGCTGGATGGCAGGCGCCAGCGTCGAGTCCCTGCAGGAGGAGCTCGAGTCGTCTCCGGAATGGGACGTGGTCGCGCTCGTCGATGCCGGCAACGACGTCGAGCTGCCTGCCGGCATCCGCCGGATGACGACGATCGAGGACCCCGCCTGGCTCGACATGGAAGCGGACGATGTCTTCGTCTACGTGCTGGCTGGCACGCGATTCGATGCCGGGCGGCTGCGCGAGATGGTCAGCCAGGTGCGCGACTCACGCGTACCGTGCGGCAGCTTCGCCTGGCTGCGGCCGCCGGACGTCCGCGCCTTCCCGTATCCGTCGGACTTCGGCTGGCAGGACCTGCTGGTCGTCAACAGGGTCATGCCGCCGACGTTTGCCGTGCGCGCCGGCCACCTGGTCGCGTGCCGGTCATTTGCCGGCCTCTTCAAGGCGCACTATCGGCTCTGCGGTCTGATGGCTGCGGCCTCGGCGACGTCCGGGATCACGATGCAGCACATCGGTGAGGTCTGCGGCGACTATTACCGCGACCTGCCGATCGTCGATCGCGAGATCCAGTTCCGCGCGATCGGTCTGCTCGACCTGCTCGGCGTGGCGCCGCGAACCTGGACCGACATCGGTCAGCTGGCGAAGCTACCGACGGCGCCGGTCGCGCCGCAGCCCGGCGAGTCGCAGACGACTCCCGCGGTGGCCGACGGTTCGGATGCTGGCGGAGCGGAGCTGCCGGAGGACTATGCCGAGCTGAAGCGCGTCTACGGCGAGCACATGGCGCTCAAGCAGATGCCGTTGGTGAAGCTCATGCGCAAGGTCGGGCTGTTCGATCTGGCCCGCAAGCTGCTGCCCAAGGCGAAGCGCTTCATTGGCCCCGGCGCAGGGCGCTGACCGGGTCGCGCGGTAGCAGGTCGATCCCGTCAGGCGAACCTGTTGGCGAGGACCTTGCGGTAGACCTCGTCCTGGAGGGCGCCCATCTTCTGCCAGCTGTACTCCAGTGCGCGGCGGCGCGCCGCGGCTCCGAGCCGATCGACGAGGTCCCTGCTCTCGCAGACCCGGCGGATCGCCTCGGCAGCGGCCTCGATGTCCTTGGATGGCACCAGCAGGCCCGCGTCCTCCGATACGTACTCAGGAACCCCGCCGATGTCCGTCGACACCACACCCGTGCCGCAACTCATCGCCTCTAGCACGACGTTGTTGGCGGTCGAGAGCTCGAGCGGCAGGAACAGCGCGTGGGCGCGCCGGTACTCCTCGCGCAGCTGCTCGTCGGTGATGCCCGACAGCAGCTCGGTCTGCGGCAGTCCCTCGAAGTGAGGGCGCCGATCGGGGAACGTGACGATGCGGAACTGGGCCGGCAATCCCATCTCGGCGACGCGGCGGATCGTCTGCTTGGCCATCTCGACGTCGCGTAGCCAGAAACCGACGAAGACGAAGGTCGGCACGTCCCAGCGCCGGGCTGCGGCCGGCTCCTCGGCCGGGCTCCAGTAGTCGATGTCGACGCCGTGCGGCACGCAGAACACGCGCCCGCGCGGCATGTGCTGCGCCATGTAGTCGATCTGGAAGTCGGCCATCACGACGGCGGCATCGAGGCCGCGGATGTAGCCCTTGTCCTCGACGTGCTTGTCAAGGAATTCGGGCGGCTGGTGGAACGACGCGACGATCCGGTTGTTGAGGCGCCACTTCCAGCGCGAGCAGAGCCGCAGGTCGTTCTCGGCGTAGAGGAAGTGAAACAGCGTCCGCGTCGGCAGCAGCGAATTGCGTGCGCAGATCGCGTATTCGCGCGGGATCGCGTCGCCCCAGTACCAGTTGGTCGGGTCGGACGGAATGCGCTCCTTCCACCGCTTGGGCGCCTTCTTCGCCAGATGGAACAGGGGGCCACGCCGCCACGGCTTGCCGGTCACGAATTTTGCGAGCTGGTCGTAGCCCGAATGAGCCGCGTGGTGCTCGATGTGATTGTAGATGAGTCGGACGTCCATCAGGCTTCGGAGGAGGTGCGGTCGCGTGCCGAGGGGGTAGGCCGTCGGCCGGCCGCATCGAGCGGGTATATCTTGTAGATCGGAATCGGACCGTCCATTCCGAAGGCCGGATTCGAGTCCTGTGGGGGCGATGTGCCGTGCGGTGCACGTTGAGCATCAACAGGAACTACCCTTGGTGCCGATGAACGAATCCGCTAGCCTCGGCCCGAGATGCCCCTCGACCGGTCGGTTCGCCTTGAATGAAGGTCGCATTCGTCACCTGGAAGTTTCCGGCTCTCGCCAACACGTTCATCCTCAACGAGATCGTCGAGGTATTGCGGCGCGGTTTCGAAGTGGCCATCTACTCGATCGACCGGTCCGGGGACCGGGTCGTCCATGACGACGTCGGCCGCTATTCGCTGTTCGACCGGACCTGGTTCCTCGATGATTTCGTCTCGCCGAGCCCACGCGAACCGAAGGAGTTCGCCGAGTATTCGGTGGACTGGTTGCGCGAGCGCGTGACGGGATTCAGAGCTGTCGCCGATCACATGCGACGGACCGGGGTCGACGTGGTGCACGGCTGCTTCGCCAACAACTGCTCGACCGTCGCCATGGTGACCGCCCGGCTCGCCGGTCTGCCGTTCACGTTCGAGTGCCACGCCTACGACCTGTTCGTCGACATGCGTTTCGCCGACGAGAAGATCGCTCAGGTTCGCAGGGTGTTCTCGATCTCGGACTACAACCGGCAGTACCTGGTCTCCGAGTTCGGCTGTGACGCCGACAAGATCGCGATCCGAAGGGTTCCGATCCTCGAGAGCTTCTGCGATGCGATCGACGCCGGGGAACGGGTGCCGGGGCTGGTCGTCAGCGTCGCGCGCCTGTGTGAGATCAAGGGTTTCGACGTGGCGCTCGATGCGTTCGCGAATGTGGCGGCGGCCGTTCCCGAGGCGCGGTTCGTCATCGTCGGTGACGGTGAGCTGCGCGGCGAACTCGAGGCCCGTGCCGATCGACTGGGGATCAGGGACAAGGTCCGCTTCGCCGGTTCGCTGACCAATCAGGAGACGCTGCGACTCGTGCGCAGCGCGCAGGTGTTCGTGCTGCCTTCACGCATCGCCGGCGATGGCGATCGCGACGGGATTCCGACCTCGATGATCGAGGCCATGTATCTGCGCACCCCGACCGTCAGCACCCGCGTTTCGGGTATCCCGGAGCTGGTCGATTCCGGCATCAACGGCCTGCTCGCGGACCCGGAGGACGTCCCCGGCATCGCCGAGCATCTGCGGCTGCTGCTGACCGATCATGCCTTGCGGGACCGCATGGGTGACGCGGCGCGGGAGAAGGTGAAGGATGAGTTCGGTGTCGATCGCAACATCGACGTGCTGGTCGACAGCTGGCAGGCGATCGCACGTGAACCCAGGTCGGAGCCCGTTCGCCCGCGCTTCTGGAGTCGTGTCCGCGCGCTGCTCGGTCGATGAGAGGCTGCGGGAGTCACGGATGAAGGTGCTCTACGTCGTGCACCAGTTCTTCCCCGAGTGCTACTCGGGGACCGAGCAGTACTGCCTGGCCGTCTCGCGCGAGGCCCGGCGGCGCGGACTCGACACGACGATCCTGTCGCTCTGGCCCGACGCGGGCCGCGACGATCCGCCGCTGGCCGTCGAGGATCGGCCGTTCGATGGCTGCACCGTGTTGCGGCTGCGTCACTGGTGGGGGCTCTCGCCGAACGAGGTGCTGCGCGACTACGGCAACCCGCTCGTGGCCGCGCGCTTCCGCCGGGTCCTGCGCGAGCTGC
>JAGQRA010000944.1 GCA_020425885.1 Planctomycetota bacterium
GGCAGGCTGACCAGCTGCTCGGCCTCACGCGCGGCATTCGGGCAGTCCTCGGCGCGGTAGCCGCGGTTCCGGTACAACGACAGCGACGGCACCGGGACGTAGTGGACGTTGACGCCGATGCCCTCGGCCCGCAGCGCGGCGATCACGGTGTCGCGCGTCGTGCCGAGTCTCGCGACGTCGAATCGCACCGGATAGAGGTGCCACGCCGAGGTGGCGTCGGCGGCGACCGTCGGGCAGCGCACCGCCGGCAGGTCGGCGAACGCGGCGGCATAGCGCGCGGCGAGGTCCCGTCGGCGGGCCAGGTTCGCGTCCAGGCGTCGCAGCTGGCTGGTTCCGAGCGCCGCGGCGACATCGGTGAGCCGGTAGTTGCAACCGAGCTCGACGAGGTCGTACCGCCAGGCGACACCGTCGCGGCGCTGCCCGGCCTCGGTCGACAGGCCGTGGTTGCGGAAACGACGCAGCCGCTGCGCGAGGTCGTCGTCGTCGGTGGTGACCATGCCGCCTTCGCCGGTGGCGATGTGCTTGACCGGATGGAAGCTGAACGTCGTCATGCGCGCGAGGCTGCCGACCGGTCGCCGGTTCAGGCTGGCGCCGACCGAGTGCGCCGCGTCCTCTATCAGGCACAGCCCATGGCGCGCGGCCAACGTCGCGAAGGCGTCCATGGCCGCCGGGTGGCCGGCGTAGTCGACCGGCAGCAGCGCGCGCGTGCGCGGCGTGATGAGGGCCGAGGCCCGGTCCGGATCCAGCAGCAACCGTTCCGGGTCGACATCGGCGAACACCGGCACGCCACCGGCATAGAGCACCGCGTTGGCGGTGGCGCAGAACGTGATCGGCGTCGTCACGACCTCGTCGCCGGGACCGACGCCGGCGGCGTGCACGGCACCGTGCAGCGCCGCGGTACCGGAGCTGAAAGCGACGGCGTGACGGGCCCCGGTGCGCGCCGCGAACGCCGCCTCGAACGCTGCCACGCGCGGCCCCTGCGTCAGCCAATCCGAGCGCAGCGCGGCGAGGACCGCCGCGACGTCGTCGTCGTGCAGCAGCTGCCGTCCGTAGGGCAGCAGCTCGCGGCGCACCGGGGTGCCACCGAACAGCGCCAGCCCGCTCATCGCCCGCGCCTCATGCCGCCGCCCTCACTCGTCGAGCAGCGCGCGCAGCGCCTCGACCGTGAGCCAGTCGCCGTTGCCCTTCGAGGTGTAGCTGAAGCCCTCGGTCAGCGCTTCGCCGGCGTTGCGCGCCGCCTCGGACCACCACGGATGCGCCGGATGGATGACGAAGTGGTCGCCCAGGTCGCGCGTGTGACGCGCCTCGTCTTCGGAGACCAACACCTCGTGCAGCTTCTCCCCGGGGCGAATGCCGACGAACTGCAGTTCGGCTGTCGGGGCGATGGCGCGCGCCAGATCGACCAGTCGCATGCTCGGGATCTTCGGCACGAACACCTCGCCGCCGTGCATGTCCTCGACGCATTGGATGGCGAAGCGCACCCCCTGCTCGATCGTCAGCCAGAACCGCGTCATGTCCTTGTGCGTCAGCGTCAAGGTCCCGGCGGCGGCCTGCTGCAGAAACAGCGGCACGACGCTGCCGCGGCTGCCGACGACATTGCCATAGCGGCAACAGGAGAAGCGGGTCGGCAGGTCGCCCGAATAGGCATTGGCCTGCACCATCAGCTTCTCGGCCACGAGCTTGGTGGCACCGTACAGATTGACGGGATTGACGGCCTTGTCGGTGGAGATCGTCAGCACGTGCCGCACGGACGAGTCCAAGGCCGCCTCGATCACGTTGCGGGTCCCCATGATGTTGGTGACCACGGCCTCGATCGGGTTGTACTCGCAGGCCGGAACCTGCTTCAGCGCCGCGGCGTGCACGACCGTCGTCACGCCGTGCATCGCCCGGCGCAGGCGCTCCGGATCGCGCACGCTGCCGAGGAAGTAGCGCAGGCTCGGACTGGTGTAGCCCTGCTCCAACATCTCGCGGTGCTTGTCCTCGTCGCGACTGAAGACGATCAGCCGGTGCGGCCGGTACTCATCGAGCAGGATGCGCACGAGCTTGCGACCGAACGAGCCGGTGCCACCCGTGACGAGAATCGATTCTTTGGACCAGTCCATCCAGGGCGACAGCCTATCGGGTGGCCGCGGATGATAGGCGTACTAAGCTGCGGTCCGATTCCATCCGGTCGCCGGTCAGGCGCCTGACCACCCGGCCCCGGTCACCGCCCGTCAAGTCGTCGACATCACCGCCGCCGCCGGAACAGCGCGCACCGCAGCAGGCCGCCGCGCAACGCACGTTCCTCCTCGCGTCGCAGGCCGGCGGCCGTGATCTGCCCTTCGGCATCGGGCAACGTCCGGGCTGGAAGGTCGGTCTGCCAGGCGAAGAACGCGTAGAGCACTGCCAGCCAGGCGCGCGCGCGCAGGCGCGGCAGACCTGCGGACGGCAGCGCGAAGTCAGCCCACAGCCAGCGCCCGCCTGGCCGCAGCCGAGCCGCGATGCGCGGTACCAGCAGCGCCAGCTGCGCATCGGTGAAGCAGTCGAGGAAGAACATGGTCACGACCGCGCAGTAGGGCTTCTCCGGCAGGTCATCGGCCAGCACGTCGAGTTGCACGAAACGCACGCGCGCCTTCGCCGTCGCGTCCAGGCGTCCTGCGGCGCGTGCCAGCATCGCCGCGGAGAAGTCGACGCAGTCGACCCGGGCCTGCGGCGCGACCTGCAAGAGCCGCACGAGACAGCGGCCGTCGCCTTCGCCGAGCACGAGAACCTCACGGCAAGCCGCGAGTCGATCGAGCAAGGCGAAGCGGGCGCGCTCGAGCCCGCGCCCGAACGCCAACAGCTCGAGCGGGCGATAGACGCGGGCCAGACGGTCGAAGCCACGGGCGGATGTCATGGGCCCGAACCGTCCCCGAGGCACCACGGCAACAGCGGGGTCATCAACGCGACGTCGGCCAGGACCCGGGCCAGCTGGCGACCGCAGCGTTGATGGCCGAGGTCGAGCGCGCCGAGCAACAGGCCGCTGGCGGCGGCACACCCCGCGGCAATTCGCGGCGCCCCGTCCTGTTGCCAGGCGAGCCACGCCGCCGCCGCCGCGATCGCCCAGGGCAGCGCGCGCAGCGGACCGCGGCTTCGCGGGAACTGCAGCACCAGCGAGGTCTGCGCGTGGCAGCGGTCGACCTCGGTCTCCCACACCGCGATCAGCGCGCAATTGGCGAAGCACAACAATGCGAACAGGAGGAGCGGCGCGACCAGCCGTTCCGGCGCGGCTTCGGCGTGCAGGTAGGCAAGGCACGCGGTGCCGAGCGCGAACAGCACGGCGATCAGGATCTCCTTCGGCAAGCGCCACGGATGTCGGCGGTGCACGAGCTGATGCGAGAGCAGGTAGACCAGCACGGGGACGCTGAGGACCGCGCCGGCCATGCCCTCGGCCCGCGAGAGACGCGTCGCCGCCACGACCAGACCGGCAGCGGCCACGACCAGCCAGGCCGCGAGGCAGTGCCAACGCCAGCGCTGGTAGAACCAGTGGCGCCAGGTGCGAACCTGGCCGGGCGCCAACAGGAAGCCCTCGATCCAACGGTCGGCGGCATAGACCAACCAGGTCATCGCCGCGAGCAGCACGGCATGGTGCCACTGCAGCCTGACCGCCACGACCGCCGCCAGCATCCACTGCCAGCAGACGGCGACGATCGGGGCATCGAGAGACAGGATCGTCGGCCATTGCCACCATCGCGGTCGCCCGGCCCCGAACGCCGGACTTCGCTCGCCCAGGGCGGTGCGCGGTGCGTTCATCGATCGACCATTCGACTGGTTGCGTGGGCGACGCTATCCGTCCTGGACGTGGTAGATGTAGTACCCCGTCAGCAGCTTGACCACGATCGCAGCGACGCCAGGCGCAGCTTCGCCGGCCGCCAGCAGGTACGTCGCCACCGTGTCGTCTGCCTTCGGATTGGGCAGCTCCCCTTGCCAGCGCAGGACGCCGTCCGCATCGATGACGTGGAGCCCGCCATCCTCCGTGGTCAGCACGTACAGCTGGCCGAACCGTCGCGTCGGGAACGCCGCGATCCCACCGGCGCGATCGGAGAGGATGCCGCGCCAGACGAGCTTGCCCGCGGCGTCGAAGCGCGCGACTATGCTGTCGGACTCGCTGCTGCCGACGAGGATCACGGCGGGCTTGCCGGCGTCGTCCGGAAACAGAACGCCGTCCGTCGCGAAGCGAAACGCAGGCGTGCTCGGGATCGTCGTGCGGCGTGGGCGTCGGTCGTCGCGCGTGTGCGACAGCACGGTCGAGTCACCCGCGACGAGCAGCAGGCTGCCGGGAAGCCGTGGATCGCTGGCGAGCCGGTAGACAAGCTGCTGCGGAAAGTCCCAGATCCGATTGCCATCGGCATCGAGTGCCACGACTCCGGCGTCGCTGCCGAACCCGAGCGCGCAGCCGTAGGCGCCACCGCTGTCGTAGAGCACGGCGCCGTCGCCGATGCCGAGCTTCGGTGGCGTGAACTGCCAGAGCACCTTGCCGGCCGCGGCGACACCGATCGCATAGTCGGGCCCGCCGTGCTTCGAATCCGAGACGAGCGCGACGAAGATGCGGTTGCCGTCGGCCGCGGGCAGCGAGAGCAGGCGCTGACCGTGCTGTTCGAGCGCCACGCAGCGTTCGCTGTCGAGGTCACAGAAGCCCTTGCCATCACCGTAGAGCAGGCACGGCGCGCCGTCGAACCAGCGCGTGAACGATGCGCCACCCTTGGTCCAGACCTCGGGGGCGGGCAGCGGGTCGGGTCCGTCGAGCAGGTCCTTCACGATTCGGCGGCCGCGGAACACGGCCGGGGTCTTCGCGACCTCCACCTCCTCCTGCGTGAGCCGCGCGATCGCGGCGGCGGCCCTCTTGCGCAGGCCCGGATCGATGTCGCTGGTCATCCTGCGGATGGCCGGCACGGCGTCGTGCCACTCCATCGCCACGGCCGTGTCGATGAAGTAGCCGCGTTCGAGGAAGCTCTTCGATTCGGCGAGCGCGAAGATCGCCGTCCTGAACGCCGCATGACCCTCGAGGTGACTGCGCACCGCCTCGTGCCTGAGCTGCGTGGTGAGCGCGTTGCGCGCGTGTTCTGCCTCGACCTTCGTCCTGCCGAGCAGGACCTCCACCCAGGCGTCGGTCGCGGCGTCCGAGCGGATGTCCTTGATCGCGCAGACGATCTCCCAACCGAGCCGCTCGGCAGCGCGCGAATTCGCGATCGCTCGCAGATGCGGCAAGGCCGCGTCGCCCCATGACCTCAGCTGCTCCCGCGCCTTGACCCGCTCGGCATCATCCGCGAAGTACTGCTCCACCGCGCCCCGAACCTCGGCCTCGGTCTGGGCTGGCAGACCGGTGGCGATCGCGGCGGCCACGACTGCGATCCATCTCATGACGTGGGAAGATAGCGACTCGTGGCCGGGAAGGGACGGTCAGTGGATTCCGCCGCCGGACCGACCGCGATTCCGGCCAACGGCTCGGAGCAAGTGGTCCGCTTTCGATGCAGTGGAGCCGCTATCATCCCCCACCGATCCGACCCACGGTCTGAACGGCATGGCGAACAAGAAGAAGCAGTTGTCCCGCGCTCGACGAGAGGCCCTGATGGCGATCCTGCAGGCGCGTTTCGATGCGAACATGAACCGCCATGAGGGCATCGCGTGGGCCGATGTCGCGGCCCGGCTCGAGGCGGACGCGGCGAAGCTGTGGTCGCTCGAAGCGATGGAACAGTCCGGCGGTGAGCCGGATGTCGTCGCTCACGACGGCAAGACGGCCGCGTTCGTCTTCTTCGATTGCTCGGCGGAGAGCCCGAAGGGTCGCGTCAGCCTCTGCTACGACCGCGAGGCCCTCGAGGCCAGGAAGCAGCACAAGCCGAAGACCAGCGCGATGGAGATGGCGACCGCGATGGGCATCGAGCTGCTGACCGAAGAGCAGTACCACGCGCTGCAGCGGCTCGGTCAGTTCGACACCAGGACCTCGAGCTGGCTGAAGTCGCCGGCAGGCATCCGCGACCTCGGCGGCGCCATCTTCGGCGACCGCCGCTTCGGCCGCGTCTTCATCTACCACAACGGCGCGCAGTCCTACTACGCGGCCAGGGGCTTCCGCGGCGTGTTGCGGGTGTGAGCACCCGATCAATCGCCGGCGAAGACCAGGCTCGCCGCCGGATCGCGCAGCTTGAGGACGAGATCGCGCAGCGTCGGGATCAGCGTCGTCGGCTCCGCCGGCCCCGTCGCGCCGGCCGCCAAGGCGCGAGCCAGCATCAGCAGCTTCTGTTCGTTGCACGGATCGCGGCGCGAGGCGCGTTGCAGCAGGTCGATGGCCGCAGCACTCGCCGCGAGCGACATCGCGCCCGACCAGGCGAGCAGGTCGGTCGAGTTGCGGCCACGGACCAGCGCGTCGTCGAGCACGGCGGCGACCTGCGGGTGATCGAGGTGCACGCGCTCGATCTGTCGTCGCAGGCCGTCGAGGTCGCCGGCGGCGAGCAGGGCGCAGACGCGCTCGACCTCCTGCCGGGCGGCGCACACCACCGCGACCGCGCGGTCGATGCCGCGGCGATCGGCCGCGGCCAGGTGGACGGGGAAGTCGCCGTCCTCGATGTCGCGGCGGCGCACCGGAGCCGTCGTACCGGGCACCGCCCACCAGGTGCCGAGCTCCTCGTCGCTGAGGATCGTGAAGCCGCCGCGGTGCTCGACCGCGGCCAGCGGTGGCGCGAGGTCCGGCTGCACGTAGTAGCCGATGCCGAGCGTCGTGCCGATGTGTGTGACGACGATCCCGTACTCCTGCTCGAGCCAGGCCAGGAACCGATCGACGGCGACGTCGACCGGTTTGCAGCGACGGACCGAGTCATGGAACGCGATGATGCCGCCGGGTCGCACGAGGTGCTTGTAGGCGAGCCAGTCGGCCTTGACCTCGTCGAAGCGATGGCCGCCGTCGATGAACAGCAGGTCGACCGGCTCGGGAAACGCGGCGACCCTGGCGACCGTGTCGCCGTCCCACGAACAGCCGGTGACGAAGCGGTCGCCGGCATCGAGGTCGGGATCGTGCGCCTGGTAGCGATCGATCAGGTTCTGGTCGTACTCGACCGTCGTGACCGACTCGAAGCAGCGGCGGAACGCGAAGTGGGTGCCGCCGTGCATGCCGAGGCCGATCTGCACCGAGTGGCGACAGCCGCGTTGCATCGCCAGCTGCAGGAACTCGAACAGCTCGGATCGGATCTGCTGGATCGCGGGGTCGTACGGCACGAGGTCATCGCGATGCCATCCTCGCGAGGTCCGGGTCGGATGACGGTCGACCCATGCGTCGATCGATCGGAACGGGGCGGCGTCGAAGTGCATGCGTTGGTCCTGGGGCGTCGGCTCCCGACCTTGCCATCGGGCGCTCGGCGATCCGACTTGAGCCCGGCGCTGCCCGATGCGCGGCGTCATCGCCGGCGTGCACGCCGCGTTCTGCCGCGGATACAGCCGTACCTCAACGGCCGATCGCGAGTTCGAGCCCGCCGCTGAGCGAGAGACCCGACGCCGGCACGTCGAGGACCGCGGCCTGAGCGTGGATCGCAAGGCCGGCGAACGCGTTGCCCGCGGGAATCGGCAACGGCAGGACCGCCGTGCCTGTCGTCGATCCGACCATCGTGGCGATGATCGGCTGGTCGACGAGCAGACTGCAGGAAGCGAACAGATCGATGCGGCGGGCGGTGAAGCCGAGGGCGAAGGCGGCGAGCTGGTTCGTTCCGGCCGACACCGCGAGCGCGAACGCCGCATTGCCCACGGTCGGAAGACCTGACGCCGCGATCGTCGCCGCCGATCCGCTACCGACACATCCGCCGCCATAGGGCGTCACCGCGGCGCGCGCCGCGCCGAAGGCCCAGACGCCCGGGGTCGCCGAGCTGCCCGTCGGCGCGTTGACGATGCCGCCGAACAGGACGACCTCGTTCGCGAGCGGGTCGAGGGCCGCGATCGGACTGCGACAGGCGAGCGGGCAATCGGGCAGCCGCACCCAGGCCTGCCCGTTCAGCTGCCAGACCTCTTCGGACATGCCGCCTGACACCGTCGGCAGCACCTGACCGCCGAGCATCAGAACGCGGTTGCCGCTGCCGAGCAGCGCCGCTGCGTAGCGCCCGACCGGCTGCGGGCCGACGATGACCCGCTGCGTCCACGCGACGCCATCCCAGTCCCAGACGTCGTTCTCGTAGGTCGACGCGGCGAAGGCACGCGCGCCGCCGAACATCGCGACGGTTCCGTTGCCGAAGTCGTAGGCCATCGCGGCACCGAGGCGAGGGGCGGGTCCGACCAGCGGCGTCACGTCGGACCAGTCGACGCCGTCCCATTCCCATACCTGGTCGCTGATGCCGAAGCTCGTCGAGCCGCCGAACAACACGGTCCGGCCGCGCGCGACGTCGTATGCGATCGCGGCGAACTGGGTCGGCGGCGGCGAGCGTGTCGGAGTGCGCTGTGACCACGTGGCCGCGACGTCATCCCAGATCCAGGTCTCACCGGCCGGAGTGAACAGCACGGCCTGCTGCCGCACGATGTCGTAGGCAAGGACAGCCGAGGCCGGGTTCGGCCGCGTCGGCGTCGTCACGTCCTGCCAGCTGCGACTGCCGTGATCCCACCGCAGCGTCTCGTGGTACGAGGTCAGCAGCGCGTGACCGGCGAAGTCACCGAAGGCGAGGGCGAGAGCTGAGCGGGAAGCGGCGTAGCTCGCCCGCGTCCAGCTCCGACTGCCGGGATCGAACTGCCAGGTGTCGGTGGTCTCGGCACCGCCGTGCAACACGAACCGCCGAGCCGCGGCATCGTAGGTGAATCCCGGCGCGTTCCGTTCCCCGGGATTGACCGGCGTCGGGATCTGCTGCCACTGCTGGCCGTCCCAGCTCCAGGCGTCCGTGTTGACTGGGGACGAGCCCGAACCGACGACGCGACCACCGACGAGGACGCATTGGCCGCGATGCCGGTCGCAGGCGATGGCCGCACCGATGAGTCGCGGCGGCGGTGACGGCGTCGGCCGCAGCGACCACGTCGACGCCGTGTACTCCCACGTGTCCTGGCGCGGCGGCGCGAACAGGCCGCCGTCGTAGCCGCCGAACAGCACCAGCGTGTTGCGCGCCGCATCGAACGTCATCAGGGCCCCCGACCGCGGCCCGGGATTGGGAGTCGCGAGCGGCACCCGCGTCCAGATGGAGCCGTCCCATTCCCACTGGTCGGCAAGCAGGACGCCATCGTAGAGCACGAGCCTGCCTCGCGCGGTGTCGAAGGCCGCGGCGACCCCGGTCCGCGGTGACGGTGCGACGGGTGTTCCGCGCCGAACCCAATCGATGCCGTCCCACTCCCAGGTATCGTCGAGCATCGCGCCGAGCGCGGCGATGCCGCCGAAGACGATGGCGACCCGGCGGCCCGGATCGTAGGCCAGGACGTAGCTGCTGCGCGCGCTCGGCGCGGTCGTCGGGCGCCGCAGGAACCAACCGCCGGCGTCGCGCTCCCAGGTTTCGAGTTCGGTCAACGGGTCGCGCCGGCTGGTCGCGAGCACTCGTCCCGCCGTGTCGGCAAAGCACAATCGCGGGCTGCCGGTGCCGGCCGCCACGACGGCGAGCAGCGGGAGGGGGCGGGCCGTCATGTTGCCATCCATGCGGTGATTAGCCTGCGTGAAGGCCCGGGTCACCGCGGCAAGCGGGCGGCGTCGGCGCGGGCGCGTTCAGGTGCCGATCCGATACTCCAGTCCCGCGGAGAACGCGAGGCCATGCGAGGCGCCGGCGTCGAACAGCACCGACTGGACATCGATGTTGACGCCGCACAGCGCCGTATTGTTGGGGATCGGGACCCCGAATTGCGCCCCGGCCGCCGGCACGGTGAGGATCACGCTGGCCATGACCTGCACGAGCGCGGTGCCGCCGAACGCGGTCGGCGTGTTGTCGCGCAGGAAGCCGAACACCAGCGCGCCGAGAACGGATGTCGTCGTCGAACTGCCGATCAGCAAGGTCGGCGTCGTACCGAGCACCGGGTTGGCCGCCGACGTCAGACTCGGGACGCCATTGCTGCCGGCGTGACCGGCGCCGTAGTTGGTCCAGCTCGCGGGTGAGCTGACCCAGGTCCGGAACGACAGGTCCCAGACCGACAGCGGCGTGGTCTGCCGGATGAAGACCTGACCCGGTGCATACGACCCGCCGGGCGCTTCGCCCCACCATGCGTAGCTCGCCGCGCCGGGCAGGTTCGGGCTCGTGAGCGCGAGGCCGAGCAGCTGACCGGCGCTGACCGCGACGTTGAACGGGGTCAGATCGACCAGCAGCGGGCCGCGCGTGGTCGGCACCTGGGCCGGCGCGATCGTCACCGTCGCCAGCGAGGTCGTCGTCGGCACGCCGGCGGCATCCGTCGTCACGATGTCGACCTGCAGGTTGTTGGTGTTGATGCCGCGGTGGTGGTTGATGTGGCTGATCTCGACGAAGGTGAGCTGCCCGGTCCAGCCGACCGTGAAGGTCTGCGTCACGGGCTGGTTGGCCGTGATCTCGAGGCCGTTGGTCTGCGGGTTGGGCAGATAGGACTGGTCGAGACAGCCCTGCGCGGCGGCGGCGATGGTCAGAACGAACGGAACGAAGCAGGCCAGGTCAGGTGAGGGCACGGTGATCTCCATTGCGGGGTGCGCATCGTAGCCGACGACGCTCGCCCCCGCCCGGGCGTGCGAAATCCGCCAGAAACCCCGTGACGCAGGCGACGGGCGCCTGCTGCTGAGCCTGGAGCGGCGATGTCGTCGCCCGCGATCCCTACCACGAGAATCCCATGAATCACCACTCGATCCTCGAGGCGGCAACTCTCGTCGCCATTCTCGCTGCCGGCACTACGGCCCAGCAGCCTCAGCAGCCGCACGCGGCGTTGTTCACCCCTTCGTCGGCCGAGGAAACGCGCTCCGGCAGCGCGGGAACCGTGCTGCGCGGCCTCAACGCGCGGACGATCGCGGTCGTCACGCCGGAGCCGTCGCTCAGGTACTCGGCCGAGAAGCTCTCCGGCGACCTCGGGTTTCGCTCGCTCGCCGGCGACGAGGACGGCGACGGCAGCCTGACCAACCTCCACCTCGGCCAGGAGATCGATGCCGTGACCGTGTTGCCGTACGAGGGCGACGGCCTCGCCGGCATCCCGCGCACGACGCCGGTCTCGCTGTACGAGACCTTCATCTCACCGCGACGCGATCACTACACCTTCGTCAGCGGCGGCGATGGCCTGCGCAAGGGTGACTGCGGTCGCTTCGTCCGGACCGCGGCCGGCAACGGTCAGGTCGAGTACTTCATCACCGCCGAACAGATCATCGCGGCGCTCAACATGATCGACCCGAGCACCGGCCGGCAACTCGTCGCCGACGACATCAACCTCGACGCCATCACGGTCAGCCTGGACCGACACGTCTACCTGTCGTTCGCGGACGATCACGTCCTGCAGCTCTCTCGCGACGGCACCACCGGCAACTACCTGCTCGCGGACGGCGCCATCGCCGTCATCCCGGGGCCGACCTGGAACCCGACCAGCGATGGCCGGGTCGCCGCCGTGACGCCGGCCAGCGGGCAGATCGTGTTCTCGGAGTCGGCCGTCGACACCATGGTCGACAACTCGAACATCGCCGATGTCACGGCGGGCCACCCGACCCACATCGACGACACGACCGGTCTCGCGATCGACATCGATACCGCCTCGCAGTTCCTGCACTACTGGCACAACGCGGCGGGCTACACCAACTACTACCTCGACCACCTGCTGATCAGCGGCGAGTCGTTGAGCGGCTGTGGCGTGATCTCGACCATCAACTACGGTTCGATCGGCACGCTCAACGCCGTGCCGTTTCCCCGAGTACTACCTCAACCTCTGGCCGGCCCCGCTCGGCACCAGCCCGTTCCCGTTCGTGCTGTCGAAGCTCGTACCGCTCACCGCGGCCGGCGACGGCTGGTTCGGTTCGATGACCGACAACTGGCCGCCCGGCTTCGGCGGCGCCCTGCTGCACCAGGCCGCGGCGCTCGACCTGGCCGGCAACTACCACCTGAGCACGCCGGGCACGATCGAGTAGCGACCTACAACCCCGAGCCCCAGATCGACTGCATCGGCGTGGCGACGAAGCCAGCGGGGTCGCCTGAGCAGAAGGCGAAGTTCTGGTTGTAGATCGGGCCGAAGCGCGGCGGCACCCAGAGCGGCATCGGGAACGTCGCCGTGCCACCCGGGCCGGTGAAGGCGATGCTGGTGACGAGCGTGCGCGAGGCCAGCGCGAAACCGATCGGGCAGCCGTTGACGTTGAGCATGAGCCAGGTCGGGCCGAGACGGAAGTCGAAGGCGAACAGCACCAGCTGGCTCGGCGGCAAACCGCCGAGGCGGATGCCCCACGCCGGATTGCCGGCGCTCATCACGCTCGTCGTCGATTGCCGCGGTCCGGGCGCGTAGCTCGGGCACGGGCAGCTCGCGCCGAATCCCGGCGGATTGGTCGCCGGCGCGCCGACGTAGGCGATGCCGGCGTTCATCGGCGGGCCGACCGGGAACGGCATCGGCAGCGGCAGCGTGACGTCGTCGACGAGACCGCCGCCGGTGACGTAGATCGGCATCACACC
>JAGQRA010000118.1 GCA_020425885.1 Planctomycetota bacterium
GCACGCGCTCGAACTGGCGCGCGCGCGCGGTGCACTCGATGTCGCCGTCGGCGGCGGCAGCTCGGTCGCCGCCGAGGAGCTGGCGCGACTGGCGACGCGGCGACTGCTGTCCGACGATGCCGCCGAGATCGAGGCGCTCGCCGCCGAACTCGATGCGTTGCGCGCCCATCATGCCAGCGCGGCCCGACCGGCGATCGTGCCGGACGCCGGCGAGCTGCGCGCCTTCGCCGCGCGCCACGCGGAGGTCACGATGCTGTCGTGGTGGCTCGGCCGCGACGAAGCCTGGCTGCTCGTCGTGCGCGCCGGCGAGGTCGAGCAGTTCGCCCTCGATGCACCGGGGCGCTGTCGTGCCCACGCCGCCGCGGCGTTCCGCGCCGTGATGTCACCGCAGGGTGATGGCAGAGACCTCGTCGCTGCGGCCGACTGCCTGCTGCCGGGCGCGGTGCGGCCGTTGCTCGGCGAGACGGTGCTGGCGGTGCTCGATCCGACCATGGCGCGGCTGCCGCTGGCCGCGCTCGTCGTCGATGGTCGGCCGTTCGGGGCGAGCCATCGCCTCGTCCAGTCGCCCTCGATCGCGGTCGCCCGCGCGGTCGGTGATCGAACGCCAGGAACGGGTCGGGCCTTGGTCGTGCAGGCGCCGGAGCGATCGGAGCTGGCCGATCATCTCGGTCTCGATCCGTTGCGGTTCGCGGCCCGCGAATGTGCGGCCGTGGTCGCGGCTCACGCCGGCGCGGCGCTGATCGCCGGCGAGCAGGCGACGCTGGCCGAGCTGCGACGGTCCGTGCAGCAGGCCGCGATCGAACACGGCGCCGCCCCGTCGACCCTGCACGTCGCCGCTCACGCCGTCGATTGCCCGGGGCTGCCGACGCAATCGCTGTTGCTGCTGGCCGACGGGCCGGTGGCGATGGGAGGGCTCGCCGAGCTGCGGCTGCCGGGAGCGCTCGTCGTGCTCAGCGCGTGCGCGGCCGCGACCGGTGAACAGCGGGGTCGCGAGGGCGTCATCGGTCTCGTCGAAGGCATGTTCGCCGCCGGTGCGCGCGCGGTGGTCGCGCCGGTGGCGGCCGTCAATCAGCAGGCGACCGCCGACCTCATGCGCCTGTTCCACGACCAGCTTTCGCGCGGCGTCGACCCCGCCAGCGCGTTGCAGCATGCCCGGCAGGCCATGGCCGCGACCGCCAACTACGGCCACCCGCACTATTGGGGCGCGTTCACGGTGTTCGGCGGTCTGGACCCGGCCGTGGGCCCGGTCGTTGTCGAGCGCCGCTCGCGGTGGCCGCTGTGGGTCGGCGTCGGTGCGCTGATTGCGCTCGGCGTCTGGCTGCTACTGCCAAGGCAGCAACGCGAGGTCGGCCTTCGGTAGCGGCGGGGCCGTGCGGCGCTCCCAGACGATGCCCTGCGCCGACTTGTTGCCGCCGCCGTTGGGATCGGTGTGCAGCACGAGCGGCTCGGTCCGACGTTCGGCGCCCGAGAAGTACGGATTGCCGGCGCCGATCCCCATGAAGTTGAGCTGTGACCTGCGGCCGGCGGTGGCGTCGCCGGCGATCACGAACGCGTACGGCAACAGGGCCTGGGGCGTGAGCGCGTCGAGGATCGTGGCCCAGACGGTGGCGTGCTCCTGCCATTGCACGACGAAGGTCGCGGTGCGGGACACGGGGTCGATGGTCTCGATGCGTCGATCCCAGCGGCGCTGCTCGAGCGTGAACGGGTGTTCGACCATGACCTGCAGTTCGATCGCGGGCAGCGCCATGAGATCCCAGCTGGCCGGAACCGAGATCGTGTAGGTGGCCTCGTACCAGCCGAGCGGCACCAGCGACAGGTCCTGGCTGATGTCGAACAGGTAGGGTCGCGCGGTGTCGTGCTCGTGGCGCACGGTGTACCACTGCTCGCCATCCGGATGCTGCAGCACGAGGTCGATGTCGCCATCGCCATCGACGTCGGCGGTGCCGAGTCCGCAGGGTGTGAACGGACCGACGTAGGCCGAAGGGTTGACGACCACGACATCGGTGCTCGGCGCCGGGGTCTGGCCGCGGATCAGGTCCTGTCGGCGCAACGTCAGACCGTCGGCCGCGACGGCGACGATCTCGACGTTGGCGCCGCGTGGCAGCAGGGCGGCCTGCGCCGTCGTCGTGCCGGCTGGCGCCGGCAGCCAATGTGACCGCACCTGCGCCGCGTCGAGCCAGACCGTCAGCGCGCCGGTCGGCCTCGCCATCACGAACGCATCGCTCGGGCCGAAGCGACCGGTGCGCAGATCGTCGACGGTGGTCGCGGGGACGAAGGCCAGCGGTCGCAGCAGCGGCGAGCCATCGTCGCCGACCACCGCGACGCCGAGGCCCGGCAACTCCGCGACCAGGTCGCCGCTGCCGTTACCGTCGAAATCGAGCTGATGGATGCGCCGCACCGGCCACGGCAGGTCGATGCGAGCCGAGCCGAGCAGGACGGGTGTGCCGAACGGCGCATCGAGGCGGTACTTGATGACCGTGAAGCCCTGACTGCCGCGGTCGTAGACGACGGCGACATCGTCGCAGCTGTCGCCTTCGTGGTTCGCCGTCGC
>JAGQRA010000945.1 GCA_020425885.1 Planctomycetota bacterium
TCCCGCCGCCAGCAACGAGCCGGCACCGGGCGTGGCCGACCGCGGAACCGGTGCCCCGACCGTCGGAGCCGGCGCGACTCCCGCAGAGGGAGCGCAGCCTGCCGCGGCTGCCGGATCCGGTGAAGACGAGAAGAAGGTCAAGAGGCTCATCGCGCCGCAGGCGAAGGCCAAGGTCCTCGGCCGGATCGAACTGCCGCCGGAAGCCATTCGGGATGCGAAGCGCCGCTCGGCACCGAGCACCGGTCGTAACCCGGGCAGCGTGGACCGCAATCTGCGACGTGCGGCGCTGCGCAGCACGCAGTCCCGTTCTGCGGCAGGTCGCCCGGGTCCCGGTGGGCGCGGTGGACCCGTGGTCCGACGTGGCCCTGGAGTCGGCGGGCGCGGCCGGGCCGGCGGCCGCGGACGCGGCCGTCAGGGCACGACCACCAATCTCAGCTCGACCGTCGATCCGAACAAGGTCATCGAGATCACCCCGCCGATCAGCGTGAAGGCGCTGTCGGAGGCGATCGGTGTGCGGGTCAACGACCTGATCGCAACGCTGACCTTCAAGCTCGGCGTCATCGGCAAGCACATGAACTCGTTCCTGTCCAACGACGAGATCGAACTGATCGGCCTCGAGGTCAACCGCAACATCAAGCTGGTCGAGCAGCAGCAGGCGGAAGAGCAGCTGCTGCAGGAGATCGTCTCCCGGGCCGAGGACATCGACTCGACCTCGCGCGCTCCGGTGGTCACGTTCATGGGCCACGTCGACCACGGCAAGACGTCGTTGCTCGACGCGCTGCGCCAGTCCGACGTGGTCAAGGGCGAGGCCGGCGGCATCACCCAGCACGTCGGTGCCTACAAGATCACCTGGAACGACGGCAGCGAATTCGTCGTGCTCGACACCCCCGGTCACGAGGCGTTCACGCAGATGCGCGTTCGCGGCGCGAAGCTGACCGACATCGTGGTGCTGGTGGTCGCCGCGGACGACGGCGTGATGCCGCAGACCGAGGAGGCCATCTCGCATGCGAAGGCGGCCGACGGCACCCAGATCATCGTCGCGATCAACAAGTGCGACCGGCCCGAGGCCAACCCGATGCAGGTCCGCCAGCAGCTGGCGGTGAAGGGCTTGCAGCCCGAGGAATGGGGCGGCGACGTGCCGATGATCGAGGTGTCGGCGTTGACCGGCCAGGGCCTCGACGACCTCGTCGAGCAGATCATGCTCCGCGCCGAGGTCTTCGAGCTCACCGCGAAGCCCGACGCTGCCGGTGAGGCGGTCGTCATCGAGTCCCGACAGACCCCGGAGCAGGGCGTCACCGTGGACGTGCTGGTCACCAACGGCACGCTACGGGTCCGCGACCAGGTCCTGTGTGGCGAGTCGCTGTCGCGCATCCGCGGGATCATCGACGACCACGGCAACAACCTCGCCGAGGCACCGCCGTCGACTCCGTGTCGCCTGCTCGGCGTGGACAGCCTGCCGAACCCCGGCGACAAGTTGTTCGTCGTCAACGACAAGAAGAAGGCCAAGGAAGTCATCGAGGACCGCGAACGCCACGCGCGCAACCTGCGCCTGGCGGAGCGTTCGAAGGCCAGCCTCGAGGCCCTCACCGCCAAGCTGCAGTCACGCGAGATCGAGGAGATCAAGATCATCCTCAAGGCGGACGTGATGGGCTCGCTCGAGCCGATCAA
>JAGQRA010000946.1 GCA_020425885.1 Planctomycetota bacterium
CGGCGTCGGGATGAAGCCGGGGACGATCAGGCCCATGCCCTTCTCGATCCAGATGCCGACGATCAGGCTGACGCAGGCGATGTTGAGGTAGCGCAGCGAGTGCGCCACCGGCAGGTAGAGGATGACCAGCGCGAAGCTGTTGAGCGCGACGGCGGTCCAGATCCAGCTGACCAGCGCACCCTTGCCGTGCAGCCCGAAGAACAGGTACCTGGCCGAGGCGACGTGCGCCGAGTCGGTGTAGAACTCGGTGAACAGCTCGCAGCCGAGCAGGAACATGTTGATCGTGGCGGCGATGGTCACGATGTTGCGCAACAGGCCGAGCGCCTTGTCCTTGACCTCGTAGGCGGTGAATCGGCGGATGACCTGCAGCGTCAGGATCAGGAAGGCCGGCCCGGCGGCGAAGGCCGAGGCCAGGAACCGCGGCGCGATGACGGCCGAGTTCCAGAACGGCCGGCTGCCGAGCCCCTGATAGAGGAACGCGGTCACGGTGTGGATGCTGATCGCCCACACGATCGCGACGAACACGAACGGGATGTAGAACAGGCGGCTCGGCTTCCGCTTGCGGTAGGCGCAGTAGATCAGATAGCCGCAGATGTGGAGGTTGAGCAGCAGGTAGCCGTTCAGCACGACGACGTCCCAGGTCAGCATCGACTGCGGGAAGTTCATGCGCATGAAGATGTGCAGGAAACGATCGGGCCGGCCGAGGTCGACCGTCACGAACGCCAGGCACATGAAGATGCACGCGACGGCGAGCAGCTCGCCGAAGATCACGAGATCGTGCAGCTCGCGGTTGCGGTAGATGTAGACCGGGATGACGAGCATCACGGCGGCGGCCGCCATCCCGACCAGGAAGGTGAAGTTGGCGATGTAGAGGCCCCAGGAGACCTGATCGGTCATGCCGGTGACGGCGATGCCGTGCACCATCTGCTTGCACCAGGCATTGAGCCCGAGCAGGGCGATGACCGTGAGGAACGACATCCACGCGTAATAGCGCCCGTCGCCGAGGAAGCTGAGGCGCAGGCATCGCCAGAGAAAACGACCGTATTCCTTCATCGTCCTCGCTTGCTCCGACTACTTGGGCTGCTGGGGATAGTCGTCATCGAAGTAGTAGAAGAAGCGCGGCAGGGTGCCGGCGTCCTGCTTGAGCACGAAGACGCGCTTCTGCTTCAGGATCTGCGACACCTCGCTGTCCGGATCGAGCAGGTTGCCGAACTTGCGCGCCCCGACCGGGCAGACCTCGAGGCAGGCCGGGTACCGGCCCTGACGCGTGCGATGCATGCAGAAGTGGCACTTCTCGACCACGCCCTTGGGCCGCGGCCGATTGCTGAGGTATCCCATGTTCGGGTTGAGGTCCTCCTTCGGGATCTGCGGCTCGGCGAAGTTGAAACGTCGGGCCCAGTACGGACACGCCGCCTCGCAGTAGCGGCAGCCGATGCACCAGTCGTAGTCGATCGCGACGATGCCGTCCTTCTCCTGCCACGTCGCTTCGACCGGACAGACCGACACGCACGGCGGGTTGGCGCACTGATGGCACTGCACCGGCATGTAGAAGTGGTCCTTCTCGGGCACGCGCGCGCTGTCGTAGCCGTGATCGCTGCGCTCGACATCGATGCTGCCGCGCGGCATCTCCAGGACCCTGATGTACTGGATCTCGGGGTTGCGGCTCTGGTTGTTCTCGGCGACGCAGGCATGCACGCACTTGCGGCAGCCGATGCATCGCCCCAGGTTCAGCGCGTAACCGAACTCGACGCCGTCGAGCGGCTTGTAGTCCGCGATCTCCGGCCGCACCTCGTAGCGGGCCTCGACCTCGTTGCGGATCCGCTCGAGCACGGCCTCCATCGCGGTCGGATCGAGTTCCTTGTAGTGCTTCTGCAGCAGCTGTCCGAGGCTCAGGTCCTTCGTATCCAGGTCCTTGAGCGGCGACAGGGCGGCCCCGAGCGCGGCCATCCCGCCGAGCGCGCCCATGCTGCCGCGGAGGAAGTTGCGACGGTCCATGGCCCGGTCAGTGGTCATTTCGTGTTCCTCGATTGGCTTGTCTCGAAGTCATGGTCTCAGTGGCCCTTGCTCGAATGGACCGCGCGCTGCAGCGGATCCGCCTCGATGTGCTCGGCGTCCCCCGGGTGCTCGCTGTGCGGCGAGTGCTCCCCCATGCGCAGCGTGTTGGGCCCGGCCAGCGGCTTCATGCCCTGCATCGCGGGACGACTCGGCCAGTGCGGATCGTGGCAGCCGGTACAGACGATCGGCTTCTGCTCGCCCAGGCCGTCGTCCCAGTAGCCGAGACGTTTGCCGTGGATGCCGTTCAGCCAGTCGGCGTGGATCCGGGTATGGCATTGCGCGCAGAGATCGGCGACCCGGGTGTACGGCACGGTGTCGGCGTTGCGCAGCACCAGCATGTTGCGGTCCTCGAAGTCGTGGCAGTGATAGCAGTGCGTGTTGATGCCGTGCTGCAGCTCGACGTGCGAATGCTGCTCGAGCTTGACGATCCGGGGATCGGGGTTCTTGAAGGTCCGATGACACTCCATGCACGTCCGGTCGAACTCGTTGATGTGCAGCAGCGGTGGGTCCGTGGTCAGGATGACCTGCCGCAACGGACCGGGCACGATGCGGGCCTTGTTGAACTTCGGAGTGGCCGCGTCGGGGATCGACGCCAGGTCGCTGCCGAACAGGAACCAGGCCGCGAGCGCGAACAGCACCACCCCGACGAAGTACGGGGTCAGGAGCCACACCTGCTGGGGCTCGACCATGGCGTCATGACCGCCGGCCTTCGCCTCCTTCGCCACATCACTCATGTCGTCACCCATGTGTCGTGCTCGGGGTCGAGATCACCAGCCGGTGCCGAGACCCTGTTGGGCTTCGACGGCCCGGACCTGGACGTGGCAGGTCCGACACTTCGCCGTCAGCAATCGCGTCGGCATCCCCTCGTGCCGGACGATCGGCGCGCCGCGCAGCCCGCCCTCGTGGCACAACAGGCAGTCGTCCTTCCACCATGCGGCGCCGTGGCTGACCGAGGCCGGGATCATCGGCGGAAACGCGTTGTCGTCGAACGGCGACGCCGCCGGCTCGCGCAGCCGCGGCTTCGACCCGGGGATGAAGACATGGCAGGTCCGACACTTGGCCGTGAGCAGGATCGGCGGCATGTCGACGTGACGGACGCGGACCGCGCCTTCGACGCCGGTCTCGTGACAGCGCAGGCAGCCATCCTGCAGCCACGCATCCTGATGCCACTTGGTGTCGGGGATCGTCGGCGGGAAGGCGTGCTCGGCGATGTCGCGCGGCTCGGCCTCCTGCCTGGCCGGTGCGGGCTTGCCCTGGCCCTGGCCCTTCTCCTTGCCTTTGCCCTGACCTTGGTCGTTGCCTTGGGGTCGGCCCGCGGCCGCCACCATCCCACCGTCCGGCGGCGCCACGAGCGCCTCGACCTGCTGTCCGGCGGCCGCGGCCGCTGAATGCTCGGACGGCTGGTCCGGCGGCGCGACGGTGGTCGACTGCGCTGTGCTCGCCGGGACCGTGTTCTGCGGCGGGACCTCGCAGCCGGCGCTGGCGACGACTACCGCGAACCCCAGACCGAGCGACCCGGCCAGGAACCGGAGCGTTGTTTGCGCCATCATCTTCATCCTCCTGTTGTCGGTGAGTCAGGGACGGAGTCGCTCACGCGACCGGGAGGATCTGCACGGCGCAGATCTTGAACTCGGGCTGCTTGGACCCGGGGTCATAGGCATCGATCGTGACCCGGTTGATCAGGCTGTCCCAGTCCTCCCAGCACCACGGCACGAACACCATTCCGGGCTGCGGCATGGCGGTGACGCGGGCC
>JAGQRA010000947.1 GCA_020425885.1 Planctomycetota bacterium
CATCGGTAACTGAGACTCTGCACCCGCACCGACCGGTCTCCAGTGCCATGAAGCGCGCCCCGCTGTCGATCGCCGTGCTGTTCACCGTCTGTTGTGGCGGTGCCTTGCTGGTGGTGTCCGGTGACGACCCTCCGGCGTCGCCCGGCCGGTCGACGCCGGCATCCGCGGTCGACGACGGGGCCACGATCGCGACCGCGGCCGCCGCGGTCGAGCGCAACCGGGTTCCGTCCGACTGCCCGCCGCTGCCGACTGTGGTCGAGCCGCCGGCCGCGCGACCGCTGGTCGTGCAGGTGTGGCGCGGCCAGGTCGGGGTGGCGGCGGCTGACGCCGAGGTCTTCGTGCTCGAGTCCGCGCCGGAGATCGAACGCAGGGCCCCATTCGCGACGCACTGCAGCGAACTCGCGGTCGCCGGCGGCACGCGGTTCGAAGTCGACCGCGCCGGGATGGTCGAGTTGCCGGCGGTGCAGCAGTTCGCGGTCGTGACCGCCCGGATCCCGGGTTGGTACGGCTTCGCCTGCGTCACGCCCGACCACGCCGAGGTCGAGGACATCACCTTGCAGCCCGACGAGACCGTGACGATCCGGCTGGTGGATGCGAAGGGCACCGCGGTCGCCGGCATGCCGGTCGGGATCGCGCAGCATGTGCCGGTGCACGTTCAGGGTGCCAGGGCGGTCGAGCAGGATCGTGCCGCGATCGCCGCGGCCAGGCGCTGGGCATCGGCGAATCCGTCGCGTCCCGAGCACGGCGCCGCCAACCTGTCTGCGGTGTTGACGAGGATTGCGGACGAGAGTGCGCGGCGGCCGGTCGAGATCGGCGACCAGGTGGAACTGCTGGTCAGGCGCTGCACCGACGAGCGCGGGCTCGCCGTGTTTCGCCACTTCCAGCTCCATCGCCATCGCGCCGAGGCGTGGTGGCCGTTCGGCTATGCGGATCGGTTCGAGGCGCGGGTGATCTCGCCGACCCCCGGCCTGAAGGCGATGCCGTTCGACGGCCCGTGCGTCGATACCCTCGTCGAGCTGCACGCGCCGTTGCCGTAGCGGGCAGCACGCGCTCTCAGCGCTTCGCCATCTCGAAGCGACCGCCGTTCTGTTCGGCGAGCTGGCGCAGGAACACCGCGGGGAACAGGCGCCCCTGGTCGTCGCGCTCGCGCTTCCGATTCTGCAGGCCGAGGCCGATCGAGTGCACGGTGACTCTGCCCAACGCGTTCCAGCGGCGGACCGCTCGCAGGATGCAATCGGCGTTGTCGGGGCCGATGCCGGGCTTGGCGAGGTTGGCGATCGTCGGTCCGCCGTCGGACAGGAAGAAGATCGTGTCGACCTCGCTCGGGTAGTAGCGGTCGCCGACGCCGCGGCCCGCCAGCGCGAAGGCCGTCTCGAAGGCATCGAAGACGTTGGTCTGGAACTCGAGCTTCAGGCCGTCGAGCCACTCGATCGCGCGGGCGACGTTGTCCTCGGTCGCAGCGGTCATCGTCGGGGCGAAGGTCAGGATGCGGTTGGCGAACGCGACCAGGTTGAATCGCTTGTGCTGTGGCAGCGCGGCGAGGGCGTGCTTCAGCTCGCGCCGGCACAGGTCCCACCTGGTCTGGGGCGCGCCGCCGGTGATCGGGCCCGGTCCCTTGCCGGCGCCGCCGAGCTTGGCCTGCATCGACTGCGAGTTGTCGAACACGTAGAGGATGGAGTCGCCCGTCTGTTCGATGCCGAAGTAGGTACCCGAGACCGTGTGTCCCGATCGCGGTCGCTGGCGCAGACTGGCGGAGCCGCGTCCGAGTTCGACGGTGCCGGCGAGGAACGGCCCGCCCTCGGCCTGCAGCCAGGCCCGCCATGATGCGGTCGAGCCGCCGGGGTCCTTGCCGGTCAGCACCACCAGCGCGTCGAGCACGGCCTCGCGAACCGCACCCTGCTCGGCGTCGATGCGGTCTATCAGCAGTTCGATGGCGATCGGGCTCGCCATGCCGGCCAGCGCGCGGGCCGCGGCGATACGGATGTCGGGGTTCTTGTGGATCAACTGCGCCGCGATCCACTTGCCGCCCTGGCCTTCGGCGGCGCGGCGACCGAGCGCGGCGCTGGCGGCGAGCATGGCCAACACGGTCTCGGTGCCGGCCTTGCCACCGTCGGTCGCACGCCAGGTGAGATCCTCTGCCGCAACGTCGCCGGCGCGTGCGGCCAGCTGCAGTCGCAGCCACAACGGCAACATCCCACCGCGATCGGTGAGCCGGGACAGCATCTCGGAGATGGCGTCGGTCGTCTTCATGCCGCGCAAGGCGGTGGCGATCGCCTCGGCCGCGTCGTCGAGGTTCTGCAGCTCGTAGCGCGAACGCTTGAGGCGGTTGCTGCCGCCCTCGGCAAGCAGCGCCTTCTTGCGTTGGGCGACGATCGGCGTGGCCAGCTTCTCGATCTGGACGGCGGCATCGAGCAGGGCCTTCACCGTGCGTTCGGAATCGTCCTGACCGAGCTGCTCGATCGCCTTGACCACGCGGCTGCCGTTCTCGGGTTTCTCGTCGAGTTCATCGAGGGCGAGGCGCAGCTCGCGCGCCGCCGACTTCTGGTTCTGCGCCAGCAGCGCGCCGGGCAGCAGCGAGCCGAGGATGGTCGCGCCGAACAGCAGCGCGAGGTGGCGGGAGACGGCGGCGGGTGGCATCCGCGCATCCTAATCCGCACCCGGCACGGCAACAGCCGGTCGGTGGCGGACGGTGGCAGGCACGCGGGGCATGGACGGAGTCGGCCCTGTATGTGAAAAGCGCCCCGAGCGCCGTGGCGAGCACAGCGGTCGAGGCGCACCCCTTTCCCGACGGCGGCGAGGCGAGCTCAGCCGTCGCTGTCTGGAATGTCGGAATCCCGTTCGGCAGGGCCGATCCGGATGACCGCGCTGGTGTGGATTTCACCGCGGTCGCTGATCAGGCCCTGGGCGTAGACCGCGGCGCCCTCGGGCAACCTCCTGCGATCGAGCTTGGTCACGAAGACGTCGTCGGTGTAGCCGGCCGCGAGCACCGTCGAATCACAGAGCATGGTCGGCAGACCCGTGAAGTAGCTGCACAGCTCGGACCGGAACGACACCACGACCATGCCCATGAGCTTGCCGGTCGGATCCGTCGGCAGGGCGACCTCGAGGCGGATGGTCCTGGCGTTCCACTCCTGCGAGAGCAACGCCGTCGGCTGCGGCGCGGACTGCGCCGGGAGCTGCGACTGGGCGGCGTCCTGCGCGACCAGGCTCGTCATCAGCAAGGCGCCGGACAGGGTCATGAGAAGGCTGCTGGAGGATGCGTTCATCGTGGTTTCCGTGGGTTTGGGGCCGCGGGTATCGCGTCCGTTGCCCCTGCCCCGGAAGCCGCGGCTGGATCACGCCAGGATTCCGACGATTCCATCGTGTTCCAACGGTGCCAGGACCAAAACCCACCTGCGGCTGACCGTTCAGCACAGGTGGG
>JAGQRA010000948.1 GCA_020425885.1 Planctomycetota bacterium
CACCAGCGAGGCCCGCGCCGTGCTGTCGGCCGCGGCCGTGCTCGGTCGCCGCTGCATCCTCGGCGACCTGTGCGCCCTGCTCGACCGCAGCGAGCTGTTCGTGCTCGAGGCGCTGTCGCTGTTCCGCGGCCGCGTCGTGCGGGCCCAGGGCGGCGAGGTCTGGTTCCGACATCGCGACTTCCTGACGGTGCTGCTCGAGTCGATCGCGCCGCCTCGGCGCCGCGATCTGCACCTGCGGGCGGCGCAGATCCTCGCCGAGCGCGGGCGCAGCCCGCTGCTGATCGGCATGCACCGTTCACAGGCGCTCGATCACGAGGGTTGCATCGAGCCGTTGTTGGCAGGCCTCGCCGAACTCGTCCGTTCCGGTTCGCGTCGCACGGCGCTACGCATCGCCGGCCGTCTCGGCATGCACTTCGGCCACGCCGAACCAGGCGAAGGCCGCGATCGGCAACTGCTGCGCTTCCATCTGCTGCACGCCGAGGCGCGACACAACGCCGGCCAGCGCCAGGCCGCGACCCGCTGCTACCGGCAGGCCGAGGCGTTGGCGCGCACGCTCGACGCCGCCGAAGCTTCGGCCGAGGCCCGCACGGGCATCGCTTCGCACGCGCTCGAGGATGGTCACTTGATGGCCGCGATCGCGATCCTCGAAGGCGTGCACGACGATCTCGCGGCCGCCACCGGCGAACGCGCCGACCACGCCGCCGCCAGCGCCCACGGCCTGCACGGCCGCATCCTGCTGTATCGCGGTCAGGCCGTGGCCGGCCATCGGCACCTGCAGGCGGCCCTGAGTCGTCTGTCGCCGACGCACGACGAGCTGCGCGCCCATCTGCTCATCGATCTGGCCAGACTCGAGGGGCTCCAACATCACTACCCGACCGCGCTGAAGACGCTGCGCCGCGTCGACAAGATGTCGACGGCCCGACGGCTGCCGCGGGTGGTGCTGCGGCTGCATCTCTACCGCGGCCAGATCCGCGCCGTACTCGGCGATGATCGCGCCGTCCAGGACCTGCGCTTCGCGATCGACGAGGCCGAACGCCTGTCGCTGCCGGCCTACGGCGGTCGCGCCGCGCTGTTCCTCGGCGAACGTCAGTACTGGCGTCACCGCGACGACGAGGCCCGCCTGTCCTTCCGCGAGGCCCGCCGGCTGGCGGGCGCCGGCGACGAGCGGCTCGGCGAGACCATGGCCCGCGCCTACCTGTTCGGCCTCGGCGCCGACGATGACGGACTCGAGTCCGCCGTCGACGAACTGGCCTTGCCTGCGGTCACCGCCAATTGGCTGCTGGCCCGGGCCGCGCGCGGCATGGCCACGGCCGCCGACCGCGAGATCCTCGATGCCCTGATCGAGAACGTCGACCTGCCATTGGCGATCCACCTCCGGGCCCTGCTCGCGGCCCAACGGCCGGCCTCGGCCCGTTCGCTGATCCGCACCATCGCGCAACGCATTCCCGAGCGGCGCGCCCGACGTCCCTTTCTTGCACTGTGGCCGGCGGGCGCCAGATTGTGAAACCGATCGACCCGAAGGTAGCGTAGCGCCGACGTGAAGCGGTTCTTTCTCCTGCTCGTCGTCGCGCTGCTCGGGGCGAGCGCCTGCTGGTTGTTCTGCCAGGGCAATCAGCCGGTGAGCCCTGACGATGGCATGGGCAGATCGGAGCATGGAGCTGCACCCGCGCCGGCGCCCGACGGCATCGGCGTCGACGATGCCGTCGTCGGTGCGGCGGCCACCAACCCGGGACGACGGGTCGCGGCCGGCGGTCCCGCAGCGAGCGAGCCCGACCCGGTGACGACCACGCTGCGGGTCCGGGTCGTGTCCGGCGACGACGAGGCCGCGGTGGCCGACTATTCGGTCTCGGTCGTCGACACCGATGCGGACGACCCGTTCTTCGCACGGGCGGTGACGAACGCCCGCGGCCAGGCGACCTTCGCGATTCCGGTCGTTCGTCCGCGCCACCTGATCGCGTTCCTCTCCGGTGGCAACGAGACCTGGCTCGACCTCCCGCCCGGCGAAGCGCGTGAGGTGATGCTGCAACTCGAGCCGCGCATCCACGTCGAAGGCAGCGTCGTCGATGCGGCCGGACGCGGCGTGGCCGACGCCGAACTGCTGTATCTGCCGAACGTGATCCGCAAGGTCGTCGAGCTGCCGCGCGTCACGACGATCGGGCGAACACGCGCCGATGGCAGCTTCCGGGTCATCCTTCCCGGCGGTGGCCATCTCGGCGCCAGACACTCCAACTTCGCCCCCTCGCCGATGCAGCTGGTTGCCGACCACGAGGCCTCCGGGGCGCCGACGACGATCACGATGCGGCTGGCCCTGCTCGCCCGGCCCGGATTGGCAGCCGGACGGGTCGTCGATGCCGACGACGCCCCCGTTGCCGCCGCGATCGTCGAGTTCCGCACGCTCGAGGGTGACAACTTCGCCTCGAGCCTGCCGGCACCACCGATCCGCCTCCGCACCGACGCCAACGGCCGCTTCGCCACGGCCGATCTCCGGCCCGGGTCGGTGCGCTACGAGGCCCTTGCGGCCGGCGTCGGCTGTGCCCGCGGCGTGTTCCCGGCCAACGAGATCGCCAGCGCGGAACTGCGGATCCAACTGCAAGGGCCGGCCAGCGTTCGCGGCACCGTGACCGACGCCGAAGGCGGCGCGCTGCCACGGGTCGTCGTGCAATCCGGTCGGCCCGGTGATCTGTTGGCCCGACGTACGAGTTGCGCCGCCGACGGCTCCTACAGCCTCGATGGCCTTCCCGCCGGACCGGCCGAGCTGATCGCACGTGAGGAGTGGCCGAGCAATGCCAATGGCGCTCGCCGTCGCGTCTCGATCACCGTCGATCTGATCGCCGACAGCACGTTCCACTGGTCGCCGCAGTTCCACTCCCTGAAGGACTCCCAGCTCGAAGGCATCGTCCTCGGCGGCCACAACAGCGGGCTGGCGGGCTGGACCGTGCTGGCGCAGCAGACCGGCAACCGGGCCCATCGCGTGACGACCGACACCGAGGGCCGCTTCTCGCTGCCGATCGTCGGCGACGGCAGCTTCGAGGTCCATGCCTACGCCCCGGGGCAGTCGACCTCGTCGTTCGCCGCGGCCATCGCCCGCAACGTCGACCCCCACGGCGGGATGTTGATCCTCGAGGTCGATCTGACCACGCCACCGGCGGTCGTCACCGGCCACATCGAATCGACCTCGCACGAACAGCTGGCAGCGGCGATCTCCTGCTGGCACGTGGCCCTGCAGCAGACCGTCAAGACGGTCGCCGGGCTCGATGGTTCGTTCCGCTTCGACGGCGTGCCGGCCGGCGCGATCGTGCTCTTCCTGTCGCACCCGGGGTATCTCGAGACGACGCAGAACGGCGAGGTGCAGCCCGGCAGCCGCCTCGATCTCGGCGTCATCACGATGGCCTACGGCTCGGCGGTCCACGGCCGCGTCTCCGGCAATGAGCTCAGCGGCAATGACCCCACCGGCCAAGGCGGCCTGCTGCCTGAGCAGCTTGCCATCAGCATCCAGACCGCCGGGCAACGGTTCACGGCCGAGTTCTCGGCCGGCAGCTACCGCTTCGAAGCCATCCCGCCGGGAAGCCACCGTCTGCTCGTCCAAGGCCCCGGCATCGCCGCCGCTTCGTTGCCGATCGAAGTCGCGGCCGGCGTCGACCTCGAACAGGACATCGTCGTCGTTCGCGGCCTCGGCCGCACGATCCGCGTCACCACGACCGCGGATTGCAGCTGGATCACGCTGGCGCTGCAGCAGCGCGGCAAACCATATACCTGGATTGCAGGACAACCGCGCGGCAACGGCATGGTCGAGTTCACGGCGCACATGGCCGCCGGCTCGTACGAGGCAATCGCCTGGGACGACAGCGGACACGAGGGCAGCACCATGGTGACGTTCGCCACCGGCTCGGAGCCGCCGGTCACGGTCCGCCTCGATCCGAAGTAGTGTGCCGAGACAGCCGGGAATGGATCCCCGTGACACTCGATCCCCACGATGGGATGATGCCCGAGCCATGTCCGGCTTCCACCGCTTGCGCCACAAGGCCTTCGGGCTCATGGCTTGCGCCGTCTTCTCGACCTGCGTTGCCGGCCAGGCCGCAGCCGCTGTCCGCTATGGTCGCGACATCCTGCCGATCCTTGCCGATCGCTGCTTCCGCTGCCACGGTCCCGATCATGGTGCGCGCAAGGCCGATCTGCGGCTCGATCTACGCGCCGAGGCCACGGCGCAGCGCGAGGCCGGCCCGGCGATCGTGCCCGGCGATGCAGCCGGCAGTCAGCTCTATCAGCGCGTCACCGCGACCGACCCTGAAGAACGGATGCCGCCGGCGCACGCCCAGAAGCCCGACTTGTCGCCACGGGAACTGGAACTCGTGGCCACCTGGATCGACGCTGGCGCCGCCTACGAGGATCACTGGGCGTTCGTGCCGCCGGTCCGCCCGGAGGTCCCGAGCGACGGTGAGCCCTGGGCCAGGAACCCCATCGACCGCTTCCTCTTCGCCGAGCTGCAGCGTCGAGGCCTGCAACCGAGCCCCGAGGCCGACCCGGCGACGCTGGCCCGGCGCGCCTTCCTCGTCCTCACCGGCCTGCCGCCCGAACCCGAGGAACTCGACGCCTTCCTCGCCGACACGGCCCCGGATGCCTACGACCGCCTCGTCGACCGGCTGCTCGGCACCGAGCCGTACCGCTCGCGACATGCCGAGCACCTCGCCGGGCCGTGGCTCGACGCGGCGCGCTACGCCGACACCTGCGGCATCCACATGGACGCCGGACGACAGATCTGGCCGTGGCGCGATTGGCTGCTGCGTGCCATCCGGGACGACAAACCGTTCGACGACTTCGTCGTCGAGCAGCTGGCCGGCGATCTGCTGCCGGACGCCAGCATCGACCAACGCACCGCGACCGGCTTCCTCCGCGCCCACGTCACGACCGACGAGGGCGGCGCCATCGATCAGGAGTACCTCGTCGAGTACGCCGCCGAGCGCACGGCGACGGTCGGCAGCGTGCTGTTCGGCCTGACCCTCAATTGCGCCCGGTGTCACGACCACAAGTTCGACCCGATCACGCAACGCGACTACTACGGCCTGTTCGCGTTCTTCTACAACAACAACGAGCCCGGGCTCTACTCGCAGTCGAAGGACAGCAACCGCGCGCTCGAACCCAGGATCGAAGTGCCATCGGCGGAGCTGCTCGAACGCAGGGGGCTGGCCGAGGCCGCACTCGCCAGCGCCGAGCAAGCGCTGCTGACCGAGGACGCCGGCGAGGTCGAACTGCGACGCGGGTTCTTCGCCGACCTCGACCGCGACAACCCCGTCACGTGGCCGACCGCCACCGTCGTCGCCACCGCGAGCCGGAGCGGCAGCATGCTGGCGGTGCAGGACGACGGTTCGATCCTCGCCAGCGGCGGCAATCCGGCGCAGGACGTGCAATCGATCACGCTGCGGACGACGGCCAGCGATCTGAGGTTGCTGTGTCTCGAGGCTCTGCCCGACGCGAGCCTGCCGGGCGGCAGGGTCGGACGCGCGCCAAACGGCAATGCCGTGCTCCGCCACATCCGGCTCGAGGTTCGCGCCGACGACGGCGACGATGCCGACGGCGCGGCGTGGCAGCAGGTGCCGCTGGCATGGGCCATGGCCGATGTCGAGCAGGACAACGGCGACTTCGGCGTGACCAACGCCCTCACCGAGGATGACCGGGTCTGGGCCGTCGCC
>JAGQRA010000949.1 GCA_020425885.1 Planctomycetota bacterium
GCCCACCGTTTCAGGTAGGCGACGTCGAGTCGGACGCCGCGGCCTTTGAGAATGCCGAGTACGTCACGCCATTGCCGGTCCTATGCCTGCCCGCCCTTCGCGAACCACTCGAGCTTGGTCAGCACACAATCTTCGGCAGTTGCCATCGGCAGGCTCAGTCCGCCGACGTCGACGCATTCACGGCGGGCCATCTCCGACCGGCTGAACGGGCGCTCGCGGCGGACGAACTGGTCGACCTTGAAGGCCGTGGCGAGATGGATCAGGTTGCACGAGCTCCGTTGGCGCACCGCTTCCAACACCGAAGCCTCGTCGACGTAGTGTCGATCGCGGAGCGATTCGACCATGGGGCGGACCAGCGGCTCCTCGATCTCCGCGACGAGATCGACGTCCTGCGTCGTTCGGATCTCGCCGTGCATCGTCGAGGCGACCGAGCCGGCGACGAAGAACGGGACGGCCAACCGATCCAGACAGGCGACGACATCGCGCAATGGTTCGACGAACGGTGCGCTCATCCGCGGTGGGCGTCGGGATCCCAGTCGTAGACCTTCACCATGGTCTCACGATCGAGGGTGCGGGCGGCGCGGCGCAAGCAGACCTCGCGGTCGTCGGCGCCCGGATGTGATCGCCGAATCCCGGCTTCGGCGAAGGCGTCCGCCATCGGGCAGGATTGTTGCTCGGTGATGGCCTGGAAGCCGTGCCGGGACTGCGTTGAGGACGCGGGCGCCTCGGAGAGAAACACCCTCGTGACCCGCCTATCGCCGCTGAGCTGCGCGCCTCCCGGCGCGTCAGCTCCTGCGTCGGCGGGCGAAGCCGCTTCCCGCGCTCCTAGTAGTCGCCGAAGGTGGCGCGCAACCCATTGCTGAGGGCGAGCGACAAGGCGTTGATCCCCGGCACGAAGGCGCCGCCCTGGGCGTAGATCGAGAGACCCAGGAAGCTCGGACTCTGCGGCACCGTCAGGCTGTAGGCGGGCACCGGCACCGGCACCGGCAAGAACAACGTCGCGTCACCGCTGGTGTGGATCCTGCAGCCGGGGGCCTGACCGCCGAGCGACGTCGACGGATCCGACAGGCCGAGCTGCAGGAAGGCGAGCACGCTGCCGGCCGGTAGCATCCTGAGCCTCAGGTGCCAGTCACGGCAGAGGACCGGGCGGGTGATCCCCTCGAGCACCGGGCCGTTGCAGCCGCCACCGAGGTCGAGGTTGGTCGCCGGAGTCACGAGGGGCTCCGGACTCATGTAGAAGAGGGTGAACGGTGCGTCGACGAGCTGACCGCTGATGTTGCGGGTGACGACGTTGACCCGGATCCCGCTCGGACTCGCGTTGGTCCAGCCGGCGAGCGTGGCGTGGGTCACGGCCAGGCCGGCCGAGGTCACCATTGGCACCGCGTCGGCCACCGGCGCCGCGTCGGGCAGCTGCACGGTGTAGGAACCGGTGCCGTTGCGGGTGACCCACTCGAAGCCGGTCGGGCCGAAGTTGCAGTTGCTGTCGGTGTAGGCGGGGTTTGGCGCATAGGCCGCCGTCGTCGGGTTGTTGGCGTAGACGTGGATCCCCGAGCCGTCCTCGATCGCCATCCGCGCCGCGCGCTCCTCGTAGGAGCACGAGAACTGGCCGTCGACGTGGCTGCCGGCCTGGTTGTAGCAGCGGACGTTGACGACGACGTCGTTGCCGCTCGTGAACCAGCCCTGCATCATCGCCCGCAACACCCCGTTCGACTTCGGTGACACCATGACGCTGCCGAGTTCGCTGCCGGTCGGCGCCAGGTTGGGGAACCGCACCTGGTAGATGCCGGTGCTGCTGCGGGTGATCACCGGCGCGCCGCGGTCGGCGTTCCACGCGTAGGACGGATGCGGGTTGTAGCTCGCCGTGGTCGGCTGATTGGCCCAGCAGTAGGCCTCGCGCGCGCCGGGCAGGCCGCCGTTGTGGAAGCAGACGTTGAAGTCGCCGAACGCGCTCGGGTTGCCCGCCACGTCGAACTGGTTGACGACCACGACGACGTCGTCGCCGACCCGGGACCAGCTCTGCAGGACGTTGACGTTGGTGCCGAAGTTGGCGCAGACGTGGGCTATGCCGCCGGTGCTGCGACCCATGCCCGGGATCAGCACCCGGTACTGATTGAGCTGGTTCAGGTTCTGGGTCACCGTGATCGTGCCGCCGGCGCTCGAGAACTGCTGCGCCGGCGTGGGGTTGGGGTCCAGCAGGGTCGGCGCGCATACGGCCCACGCATACTCGGGCCTGGCCGCCGGTCGGTTGGTGAGGTAGAGCAGGGCGAAGGGGGTGTCGGCAGGGTTGCCGGCGTGATCGAAGGTGTCGACGTGAACGTCGGCGCCGCCGCAGCCATCGTTGCCCCAATAGCGCAGCGATGCGTAGTGACCGGCAGTGGCCCATGGCGTGACCTGCGCGTTCGAGCTGCTCGTGCCGACGACGTCGGGCAGGTTGACGACGTACTCACCGGTGCCGAGGCGACGCACGGTCTCCTCGCCGTGAGGTCCGTTGCGTCCGTTGCTGTCGACCCAGTTCGAGACCGGCGCATACAGCGCCCCGTACGTTCCGTACGCGTTGTGGGCGAAGACGTGCGCCCCCGAACCGATGGCCGGCGAGATCGGCGCGGCGACCTCGTTGTAGCTGAGCACGAAGGCGCCGTCGGCCGATGTTCCGCTGGCATCACTGATGACGACGATGACCTCCTTGTCCGGGCCGACGTCGTCCCACGAGAACACCGCCGCGCGTCGCAGCGTCGCACCCCACGCCGTCACCTGCACGTGCCCCTGCTCGCTGCCCTGGCTGGCGAGCCCGGGCAACAGGACACGGTAGTGACCCGCGCCCAGCCGCGTGATCGTCGCGGCGGCGCGGTTGCCGTTCCAGTTCCAGGGGGCGAGCGGGGTGTAGCTCGACGCGGCTGGCTGGTTGGCCCACAGGTGGGCCTGGCGGGCGTCGTCGGGTCCCTCGAAACGGTAGCTGAACGAGAAGTTGGCATTGTTGGCCGGCGCGCCATTCGGTCTGAACAGGGCGATGCGGGCGACGATGTCGGAACCGGACCGGACCCAGCTGTTGACCACCGCGGTGTGGTTGCCGTTGTGCGCCGTCGCGTGCACGACGCCGCCGGTCACCGTGGTGATGTTCGGCACGGTGACGGTGAAGACGTTGGCCTGCAGCGGATCGCGCGTCACCGTGATCACCGAACCCGAGCTCGAGTAGCGCCACGCCGCCGCCGGCGTGAACGTGCCGCCGGTCGTCGGTGGGTTCACCCAGGCCCAGGCACAGATGTCCTGGGCCCCGGCGGCGGCGGAAAGCGAGAGAACGGCGGCGGCCAGAGCGGCGGCCGAACGGCGGATCGGGTTCGTCATGGGGATCACGCTCCGGAGGTCGAAGCCGAAGGGGCAGCGAGACCGCCGGCCGCCGTGTTCGCGGAATCCGTAGATTCGCGACTTCGCCCTGTCGGACCAGGATCGCAGTCAGGCCAGTATCGGCCGGATCGGCCGCGCGTGCTCGACGCCGGTCAGTCGCACGTCGAGACCCTGGAACCGCTGGCTGAGCCGTTCGTGATCGATGCCGAGCAGGTGCAGGATCGTCGCGTGCAGGTCGCGCACGTGCACCACGTCCTGCACGGCGTGATAGCCGAGCTCGTCGGTCGCGCCGTGGCTCGTGCCGCCGCGGACGCCGCCGCCGGCGAGCATGTAGGAGAAGCCGCGGATGTGGTGATCGCGGCCGTTGCCCTGCGCCATCGGCGTGCGGCCGAACTCGCCGCCCCACAGCACCAGCGTGTCGTCGAGCATGCCGCGCCGCCGCAGGTCGGTGATCAACGCCGCCGTGGCGCGATCGACCTCCCGCGCGGTGATCTCGATGGCGCGCCGCACGCCGCCGTGGTGATCCCAGGCGCGGTGGTAGACCTGCACGAAGCGGACGCCGCGTTCGGCGAGTCGCCGCGCCAGCAGGCAGTTGGCGGCGAACGAACCGTCCTGACCGTCGACGCCGTAGAGGTCGAGCACCGCGCGCGGTTCGGCCGACACGTCGGTCAGCTCGGGCACCGAGGCCTGCATCCGGAACGCCATCTCGAACTGGGCGATGCGGGCGCTGATCTCCGGGTCGCCGGTGACGTCGTGGTGCAGCCGGTCGAGCGCCGCGATCGTGTCGACGGCTTCGCGTTGCTGCGCCCGGTCGACGCCGGCCGGGTTCTGCACGTAGAGCACCGGGTCGCCCTTGCCGCGGAACTCGACGCCCTGGAAGCGCGACGGCAGGAACCCGGCGTGCCACTGGCGGGCCGCGATCGGCTGCGCCTGGCCGCCCTTGCCGACCGAGGCCAGCACGACGAAGCCGGGCAGGTCGTCGCTTTCGCTGCCGAGACCGTAGGTGATCCACGAACCCATCGACGGCCGGCCCGGCACCGTGCTGCCGGTGTTGAACAGGGTGTGCGCCGGATCGTGGTTGATCTGATCGGTCTGCAGCGAGCGGACGATCGCGAGCTCGTCGGCGAGGCCGCCGATGTGCGGGAACTGCGTGCAGATGCTCTGGCCGCTGTCGCCGTAGCGGGCGAACGGGAACTGCGGCGCCAGGCAGACCAGTTTCTGTCCCTGCAGCTGCGCGATCGGCTGCCCGCGCGTGAACGACTCGGGCATCGGCTCGCCGTCGAGCTTGGCGAGTTCGGGCTTGTGGTCGAAGGTCTCGAAGTGCGAGGGCCCGCCGGCCATGTAGAGGTGGATGACGCGCTTGGCGCGCGGCGTGTGATGGCGCGGATACACCGCGCCGCGGTAGCGGCCGTCGGGTGGGACGGCAATGCCGGTGTGGCCCAGCAAATGGTCGGCGGCGATCGCGCCGATGCTGCCACCGAGAAAGGCGCGTCGGGTCAGCGGGTCGAAGGCGGGCATCGGCGGTGGGGCAGGGTCGAGTCAGCGGAATCCGCGGATCGGGTCAACGACTGCGGATCTGCAGCCTGCCTTGAATCCGCACGCCCGGTTTGCGCGGGGGCTCGGATGGTACCGGATCCATTGGCTGTGCTGCCATCATCACCCGGGATCAGCCCCCTGCCTGTCGCCAACGGGTAGACTTCTGCGCATCGAGAGTCCCGATCCCGGGAGCAACATGGTCAAGAGTGATCACGGACCAACCGACACTGTTCTCGCGCACCTGTTCGCCATGATCGCCTCACCTGACCGCATGGACAGGACCGCACAAGTCTGCAAGTCCGCACTGAGCAAGATCAAGCTCTCCCGTCACAAGAAGGCGTTGGCGGACTTTCGGGACGACATCCTCGATGCTCGCGATGACAAACGAGCGCTCGCGCGGCTTCGCGGCGATATCGAGAAGTGGATGAACAAGAACGGCTTTCGCCCATAGGCAGGGCCGCCGTCTGACATCTCGATCCAGGCCGTGCTGGCCGGCGCACCGTATGTCGTCGCCACCTTGATGCGCTCGAGCGATACGGCCAGAGGACGTCGACCTGCTGCACGTTCGCTAGCCGCGAGGGCCAGCACACCCGCTCCCGATGCCCGGCACCGCGACACACGACTTGTCGCGAAACTGCATTGCGCACTAGTGCCACTTTGCGAGCCGACCGCCGCCGCTAGCTTTCCCCGTTAGCAAGGTGCCCTTGCGACCCTCGAGCCGCGGGTTTCATCAGATGGCGGGATTGGGAGCGGGACGGAGATTGTCATGAACTCGATCAGCCTGCTTGGAGCGATGCTGGTGTCGATCACCGCCGTGACGGCACAGGTCTACGTCGCTCCCGGCGGCAGCGATCTCGGTGCCGGCACCGCGGGCGATCCGTTCCTCACGATCAACCACGCGGCGACGGTCGTCGCCGCCGGCGGCACGATCCACCTGCTGCCCGGCATCTACGGTGACGAACAGGGCGTCGTCGTGCTCGGCAACAAGGACCTCGTGCTGCAGGGGGATGGCGTCGCGACGACGGTGTTGCAGCCGCACGCGACCATGACGGTGAACCTGACGGTCGCGGAGCCCGGCTCCGCGGTAGTGCTACCGCATCGGGTCGGGATCGTCGTCACCGGAGCGGCCAGCGTTCACGTGCGCGACCTCACCATCGCCGCCGCGCGACTCGTGCCGGCGTCCGGGCGGCTCGTCGGCGTCTATCTCGCCGGCGGCGCCGACGTCGTGCTCGACCGCGTCGCGATCTCGGGCTGCAGGCCACCGGTCCTGGGGGCCGGGTCGACGCAGGCGGTGGCGGTGCGCGGTGACGTGCCCACCGATGCGACGACGTTGGTGGCGCGCGGGTGCGCGTTCACCGACTTCGGCGACGCCGGCGTCGCCGGCATGTTGCGCGCCGAGGTCGAACTCAGCGAATGCGCCATCGCTGGCGTCGGGCTCGAAGCCGGCAGCGTCGATCAGGTCGGCATAGCCGTGCTCGCCGGGGCGATCGCGAACGTGCGCCACTGTCGCGTCGCCGACTGCGGCGGCGGCGATGGCGCCGCGTTGCGGTTCGACGGGCACGGCGCGGGCTGCGCCATCGAGGGCAACCGCGTCGCGCGCGCACACATCGGGGTCGATCTTCGAACGGCGCCCGCTGGCGTCGCGCCGGGCAGCGTCCGCCGCAATCGCATCGCCGAGGTCGACACCGCCATTCGCGTGCGCGGCACCGGCGGCATCGTCCTCGAGGACAACGGCGTCTTCACCTACAGCAGACACGACCCGTTGCCGTGCCACGACGACACGGTCGCCGCCAATCTGTGGCATCGCAACCGCTACCCGGTGCCGCCCGGTACCGCCGCGTTGACGATCCCCGGCGGTGGCAACGTCGACGCCGCGCCGGTCGCCGGCACCACCGAGCTGGTGCTGCAGGGGCGCATCGCCTGTGGTGGCCCACCGCTCGCGGTCGTCGCCGCCGACTTCGACGGCGACGGC